>JBAQEN010000455.1:0-2312 GCA_049286765.1 Methylococcaceae bacterium | reverse complement strand
GGTCGGCATGCTGCGGCTTTGGAAGGAATGGAAAGCGATTTTCAGTCAACTTGCATGATATGCAACTTTTTATCATGCAACTATCATAGATTTTACCGCAGGATTAACAGATGAGGGTAAAAAGGTTATTTGCAAAAATCTGCTATGAATAGTCCTCATCATGATGCCTTTCTGTTCATCGCTGAACCTGGAACAAGCTGTTACATACCTGCGGGAATCTTCGACAGCTACTATCTCTTCATAGAATCAAAGAATTCAGCGTTAGTTTTGAAGTCTTTAAGTTTGCCAATCAGGAATTCAGAGGCGGCTGTTTCATCCATGGGTTGAAGAATTTTGCGTAAAATCCAGGTTTTTTGCAAGGTATCGGGATCAACCAGATATTCTTCTCTGCGGGTGCCGGAACGGTTGATATTGATCGCGGGGTAAATGCGTTTTTCAGCAATCTTTCGATCCAGATGCAATTCCATGTTGCCGGTGCCTTTGAATTCCTCATAGATTACTTCATCCATTCTTGAGCCGGTGTCGACCAAAGCGGTGGCTATAATGGTCAAACTGCCGCCTTCCTCAATATTCCGGGCCGCGCCGAAGAAACGCTTGGGTTTTTCCAGGGCATTGGCATCGACACCACCCGTTAATATTTTGCCTGAAGAAGGTACGACGGTATTATAAGCTCTGGCTAAACGGGTAATCGAGTCTAACAATATAACCACGTCGTGTTTGTGTTCTACCAAGCGGCGCGCTTTTTCGATAACCATTTCTGCAACCTGCACATGGCGAGTTGCGGGCTCGTCAAAGGTACTGGAGATAACTTCGCCGCGAACACAGCGCTCCATTTCCGTGACTTCTTCAGGACGTTCATCGATTAATAATACAATAAGATAGCACTCAGGGTTCTTTTCAGCGATTGCTTGCGCCAGGCTTTGCAGGATCATGGTTTTACCTGCTTTTGGCGGTGATACAATTAAGCCGCGTTGACCTTTGCCGATGGGTGCGATTAAATCAATTATTCTTCCGGTTAAATCTTCGCTGGTGCCATTGCCTTGTTCAAGAACAAACCGCTGTTTAGCAAATAGGGGGGTAAGGTTTGAAAAGGTAATTTTATTTTTGGTATTTTCCGGAGGTTCAAAATTGATTTGATCAACCTTGAGCATTGCAAAATAGCGTTCATTATCTTTGGGTGGTCTGATTTTTCCGCTAATCGTATCGCCTGTTTTTAAAGAAAACCGTCTGATTTGACTGGGTGACACGTAAATATCATCAGGGCCTGCCAAATAAGAACAACCAGGTGTCCGCAAAAAACCAAAACCATCTTGTAAAATTTCCAGAACGCCATCACCCGATATATCGTCACCGGCTTTTGCCTGCTTTTTCAGGATGGCAAAAATCAAATCCTGCTTACGCGATCTGGCAACATTTTCAAGCCCAAGGGACTCGGCGATTTCAATAACTTCACTGATTTGTTTTAGTTTTAACTCGGTTAGATTCATAAAAAAGGCAACTCGAAGAAAAGTAGTTAGGGTGTAACACCTAACGACCGGGATAGGATTTAGAATTTAGGGGTGTACTTTATTGGAAGATAGGATTGAGTGCGCAGGACTATCGCACCAGTTAAGTATAACTCAAGTACTCAGACCCGTCCAACTTTTATGACAGGTCCGAGAAAGGGGGCAAGTTTAAATATTGCTATCAATAAACTTGGCAAGTTCTGATTTCGTCAATGCGCCCACTTTAGTGGCTTCCACTTCTCCATTCTTAAACAGCATGAGAGTTGGAATGCCTCGTACACCGTAGTGTTGAGGAGTTTGCGGATTGTCATCTATGTTTATTTTAACAACAGTCAATTTACCCGCATACTCTTTTGCAATAGCATCCAGAACCGGTGCAATCATTTTGCAAGGCCCGCACCATTCAGCCCAATAGTCAACCAGTACAGGACCTTTAGCGTTAATAACAGTTTCATTAAATTCACTATCACTTACATGAAGGACTGAATCGCTCACACTATTTCTCCAAGAATTAAAAAAATAAAACTATAGGAGGGATAGAGCTTCTAGTCAATCAATTTTAACCAATTTGATTTTTACGTTATGCTATAGCTTATGAAAAATACTCATTTAACAAACACTCGCTTTAGCAATCTTGAACTGTCTGATTCTATCCTGTGCGGATTAAACGATGCCGGTTTTTACCATTGCACGCCTATTCAGGATAAGACTTTACCTTTATTATTGCGAGGCAAAGATATTGCCGGGCAAGCGCAAACGGGAACGGGAAAAACGGCCGCTTTTTTGCTGGCCACTTTTCAGCACTTA
>JBAQEN010000454.1:0-12622 GCA_049286765.1 Methylococcaceae bacterium | reverse complement strand
AGATAGCTTTTTGACTCGTACTGGCTGAGAAGTTTCTTGTGCTCATCAACTTTATCCTGCATTTCTTTCGCCGCTTCTTCGTAGTGCTCCGCCAGCGCCTCATGATCGGCTTTGGTTTCCGCATTTTGCACGGCTTGATTCATATCCATCGGATGCGGGTTCATCTCGGCGCAAGCGGCCAGCAGGCCAAGGGTCAGAAACAGGGAAATTAATAATTTGGTTTTCATGGTTTTCTCCGGAAAAATTTATGAAATAATTACAATGAAATCGTTTTCAGATTGCTAGATTGTTTTCTGTCATACCTCCTCTATGGCTCACGGGTTGATAGGTCCAGCCTTGGCTTACGCTCTTCCTGAAACTGTAGCACCAGACTGTATATGACCGGAAATACCAAAAGGCTTAATATCAGCACTGTCAGCATGCCGCCCATCGCCGGGGCTGCGACGCGCTGGGCGACATCGGCGCCGGTGCCGGTGGCCCACATAATCGGGATTAAACCGACAATGTTGGCAAGGGAAGTAATCGCTACCGGCCGCACACGTAGTGCGGTGGCGGCTTCTGTAACGGCTCTGATTTCGTCGCCGGTCAGGGGCGCCTGTTTTTGCGCCCGCAGTTTTGCAATTTCAATATCGATAAAACTCAGCACCATGACGCCGGTTTCGGCGGCTGTACCGGCAAGAGCGATAAAGCCGACATAGACTCCAATCGATAGATTGAAACCGAGCCAGTACACCAGCCAGATGCCGCCAATCAGGCTGAAGGGGATCGTGAGCATGACAATAGCAGGTTCGGTGATATTGCGGAAAGTGCTATACAACAGGATAAAAATCAGCAGTAACGTGAGCGGGACCACCGTGCGTAAACGTTCCGCCGCGCGTTCCATGTATTCGAACTGGCCCGACCAGGCGACAGTGTAACCGGCGGGGAGTTTGACGCGTTCCGCCAGTGTTTTTTGGGCGATAGCGACAAATCCGCCTATATCGGATGTTTTGATATCCACATAGATCCAGGCATTGGGTTTGGCATCTTCAGTTTTAATAACATCCGCGCCGCGTGAAAATTTAATATCGGCCACCAGCGTCAACGGTATCTGGCTACCCGTAGGTGTGGGAATTAATACGCGCCGCAACGCCTCCAGGTTATCACGCAAGTAGCGGGGGTAGCGCAGATTGACCGGATAACGCTCCAGCCCTTCAACAGTTTCGGTGATATTCATACCGCCAATAGCGCTTTGAATAACATCCTGCACATCGCCGATAGTCAGTCCATAACGCGCGGCGGCTTCGCGGTTAATATCAAAGTCCAGAAAATAACCGCTAACCGCCCGGTCCCCATAGGCCGACAGCGTTTCCGGCAAGGCTTTCATCGCCTGTTCAATTTCAAGCGACAGGGATTGCAAGACATTCAGATCAGGGCCTGACACTTTGATGCCTACCGGCGTTTTGATGCCGGTAGAGAGCATGTCTATCCGTGTTTTAATCGGCATGGTCCAGGCATTAGCCAACCCGGGGAAATGAATAGCCTTATCCATTTCATCCATCAGTTCCCGGGTGGTTTTAGCGGGATCTGGCCACTGCTCTCGGGGTTTCAGTTGTACAGTGGTTTCCACCATCATCAACGGGGCGGCATCCGTTGCCGTTTCCGCGCGTCCGATCTTGCCAAAAACATGCTGTACTTCAGGAAATGTTTTCAGCATCTTGTCGGTCTGCTGTAACACTTCCCTGGCTTTCGTGATGGATATGCCTGGGAAGGTTGACGGCATGTATAAAATGTCGCCTTCATCCAGAGGCGGCATAAATTCACTGCCAATATTGGACAAGGGGTAAATCATTGAGGCCATCAGCAGAGCGGTCAGTAATACCGTCACTGCCCGCCAGCGCATCGCCAGTTTCAAAACGGGGGCGTGAATAAAGTGCAAAAAACGGTTAATCGGGTTAAGCTGCTCGGGAATGATCTTGCCGCGGACAAAATAACCTACCAACACCGGCACCAGCGTTATAGTCAATATCGCGGCTGACGCCATCGCGTAGGTTTTGGTAAATGCCAGCGGACTGAATAAACGCCCTTCCTGCGCTTCCATCGTGATAATGGGCAAGAAGGATACGGTAATGACCAACAGCGAAAAAAACAGGCCGTTACCTACTTCCCGCGATGATTCGCCTATGGTCTGCCAATGTTCAGTCAAGGTCAGTTTGGCCTTTTTTTTCTCGGCGGCGGCAGCCAAGTGTTTATGGGCATTTTCAACCATCACCACAGCGCCGTCGACCATGTCGCCTATAGCAAGGGCAATACCACCCAGCGACATGATATTGGCGTTCAGGCCTAGCCATTTCATAACGATAAATGCCATCAGAATGCCCAGCGGCAGTGTTATAATAATCACCAGAGATGAGCGCAAATGCAGCAGAAACAACGCGACCAGGCTGCAAACAATGATGAGTTCCTGAATCAGCGCCGAATTTAGCGTGTCTACCGCGCGTTCGATCAAACTGCCACGGTCATAAACCGTGACAATTTCTACCCCTTCCGGTAAACCCGATTTTAATTCGTCCAGTTTCTTACGCACGTCCTCAATAGTCGCCAGAGCGTTTTCGCCAAAGCGCATAATCACGACACCACCGGCAACTTCGCCTTCTCCATTCAGTTCCGTGATTCCCCTGCGCAGTTCTGGGCCAATCTGGATATGCGCGACGTCTTGCAAGCGTATCGGCGTGCCATTGGCATCGACGCCGACCGGTATGGTTTTGATATCAGCGATGGATTTGATATAGCCTAATCCCCTGACCATATATTCGGTTTCGCCCATTTCAAACAAGCGGCCGCCGACATCATTATTGGAACGCTTGATAGCGGCAATCACGGCCGCTAAAGGAATTTGATAGGCTTGCAAAACATTGGGATCGACTTCCACCTGATATTGTTTGACATACCCGCCTACTGAAGCCACTTCGGAAACGCCGGGAACGGTTTGTAGCGGGTAGCGTAAATACCAGTCCTGAATCGAGCGCAGTTGAGCCAGATCGCGCTTTCCAGTCTTGTCCACCAGCGCGTATTCGTAAATCCAGCCAACGCCGGTCGCATCGGGACCCAATGTTGGCGTGATACCCTGCGGCAGACGGCCTTTAACATAATTGAGATATTCAAGCACCCGGGGTCTCGCCCAGTAAATATCAGTACCGTCCTCAAAAATGACATATACGAACGACAGCCCGAAAAAAGAATAACCGCGCACCACTTTGGCATGAGGTACCGCGAGCATCGCCGTGGTTAAGGGATAGGTGATCTGGTCTTCAACCACTTGCGGCGATTGATCAGCATAGTCGGTAAAAACAATGACCTGCACATCTGATAAGTCGGGTATCGCATCCAGCGGCATGTTTTTAAAAGACCAAAGCCCTGCCGCTGCCAGGATAATCGCGCCCAACAGCACGATAAAGCGGTCTTTCAATGAACTGTTAATGATAAAATCAGTCATGTTGATGCGCTCCCTGTTCCATGAGCAATGAATTCGGTTCAGACTGTTGCGGCGCTGAAGGTTCCATCATTTTGGCCGTGGCTTCATGCAATTTTGATTCGGAATCAAGGAGAAATTGTGCGGAAGTGACGACTTCCTCGCCTGCTTTTATGCCGTCAAGCACGGCAATATCGTCATCAGATGATAAGCCTGTGGTAATCTGGCGAGGTTCGAACTTGCCCGCACCGCGTACAACAAAAACCTGGTTTGTCGCACCTGAACGAACGACTGCTTCGGAAGGAATGACCACCGCATCAACTTGTTTACCCGCGTAAATGGTCACTTCGGCAAACAGGTCAGGTTTTAATAACAATTCAGCATTATCAAAAACAAGACGCACTTTGATGGTTCGGGTTTTCGCTTCGGCGTAAGGATAAATAAAAGCCAGATGCCCCTTGAAAACACGTCCTGGAACACCGGCCAGCCGCATTTCAACGGGGTCGCCTACTTTAACCCAAGGCAACTCATATTCATAAATATCGGCATAGACCCAGACCTTGGATAAATCGGCGATCATGTACAATTCGGTTTCCGGCGTGACATATTGCCCTTCTCGAGCGCCTATATTAATCACGATGCCAGCCGCCGGTGTATGGATATGCAAGCTTTTTTTGATGGTATGGGTAACAGTCAGTTCATGCAATTGATGCTCGGGTACATCTAGCAGTTTCAAACGCTCACGCGAGCTGTTAACCAGTTCTTCCGAGCCGCGGCGTATGTCTTCAATCGGACTTTGTGCCAATACTTTAAGGTTGTTTAAAGCCAGAATATATTCCTGTTGGCTAGCCACCAGTTGCGGTGAATAAATGCTTAATAAATCTTCATTCTTCTTTACCCATTGCCCGGTTTTATCGATACGCAGGGTTTCAATCCAGCCTGCGGTTTTAGGATGTAGACGCACGATATGTTCTTCATCATACGCTACCCGCCCGACTGCTCGTACGACATGTGATAACAAGGTCTTTTTGGCAATCGCAGTCCTAACACCGATATTTTGCACGGTAACGGCATCGATTTTGACGGAGCCTTCCGGTTCGTCAATTTTCAGCTCATCCTCATCCTCGGCATATACAGGCACATAATCCATACCCATAGCATCTTTTGCCGGAACAGGCGAAGTCACGGATGGATTCATTGGATTGCGATAAAATAAAGGCTGTATGCTTGTTTTTGATGGACTGGCCGGCTGTTCATGACTTTTTTTCCAATTAGCCAACCAGTATCCGCCTCCAGCACCCAAAACCAGCATCAGCACGGCGGTAATAAATAAGTGCTTATTCATAAATTTCCTCCTTGCCAACAGCCGCACTTAATTGTGCCAAAGACTGATTGGCTTCGGTAAAGGCTTTCCAGTATTGGGTTTCGTATTCGGACAGGGTAATCTGGCTGCGCACTAAATTCAGAAAATCAACCTTGTTGACCTGATAGCCAGCCAGCATTGAGGCAACGGTCTGTCTTGCCTGCGGCACGATGCCTGTTGCAAACAATACGACCTGATCTTTGGCGCGCTGGTAATCCGTGTAGCCTTGAGTAATCTGGGAGCGCACCTTATTCCATTGATCCTGTAAGGCGTATTTTTCCTGCATTAATTCGCTGGTACGCTGATCAACCGCTTTGGCCTGTTTTTGGGCGGCAAAAATCGGTACATTCATGCTCAGATTCAAACTCAACATATCCGCGCGCTGGCTACCGGAAGGTGTATTAGCCCGGGCTCCATAAGAAGCATCAACAGTAAAATCCGGCAGATAATCTTTTTTTGCCAGATCCAGACGCGATTGCGCGGCATTAATGCCCAGCCGATTGCCCTCGAGAATAGCTCTGGATGTTTCAGCCTGTTGATAAAGCAGGTTTTCCTGCTTAATGCCCGGCAATTGCAAGTTAATTTTATCCGGTAAGCGTATATCATTGTTTGCCGGTTTATCGAGCAGCGCATTCAGACTGGCAACCGCATTGCGCCGCGCCGCTTTCAGCATCAATTGCTGATCGAGCAATTTGGATAATTCCAGTTGCGCCAGCAAGACATCTTGCTGCAAACCCTCGCCGACTTCATATTTTGTTCTGGCAATCTCTACAAACTGCTGTAATAAGGCGTAGTTGCTATCAACAATCTGTAGGGCTCTATCCAGATAAAAAATCAGCCACCAGGTCGTTTTTACTTCACTTAACAATCGCCAGCGCAGCTCGGTGACATTTTGAGAGGCCGCTTCCGCTTCAAATGCAGCAGCTTGTTCACGCAGGGCAAGTTTGCCGGGAAAGGGAATGGCTTGAGAAATACCCCCACCCAGTTGCGTCATATCTTCTTGCTCGATATTAAAGTTATTAACCGGCAGATTCAGAGCATTAAAACTGATTTGCGGGTCCGGCAGAGCGCCTTCTTGTGAGGGGATAGCCGCCATCGCCCGGGCCCGCGCCTGAATTTGAGCAAGATCGGGATTATGCTGAACGGCCAGTTCAGTTGCGGCTTGCAGTGTTAAAATAGTCGGGTCTACAGCAGCAGCAATTCCGCAGACAAGCAAAGCGTAAAATATAACAATACACTTAAAAATGATTTGTAGCGACATAATGGCCTCGTACACATACGTTATGAAATCCGTACAACAGATATGTTATGCTGAGTCGGCGTAGCATCACAGCCTGCCGTTAAATATTATTTGACGGTTGCAGACGTGAATCCGCTTACGCGAGCTTACGGGTTATTCAAATTGTGCGGATAAATCCGCAACTACGGAAGCAATATAAAATTTAAGGCAGTAACTTTTAGAGGCTACTAATGGGAGGCCTTATGTCGGGGGAGAATAAAAAAGAACTGGAAGTAGACTTTTTTGAGTGTTCATAGCGATTTGAACTGTATGCCTGAACAAACAAAAAAATTGGGGTTATTCCACCATCGCCGCAGACATGGAAGCTGCAACTGCTATTCGCGTGGCAGGCTGTTTTAACTTTATTCTGTTGATGACATTGATCGGAATTTTGTGCTGCTACATCCCCTGTGTCATTCGTCATATCAGCGATAGCGATGCCCTGTTCTAAAGAGGGTTCAGCAGACAATTGACTCGTCATACCTGAATAATAGCCAAACGCAGACGTAACCGGCGTTATAGCCAATATGAGTATTAACAAGAATGAAAATCGCTGTCTAGCCACGGTGTTGACATGTTGTATTTTTGATAGTTTATCGCGATTGAACATGATTATCAAAAGGAGAGTTTTATTTTGCTTATGTCCTTTTACATTTCAACAATGGAGTTTCTTGAGTTGCGTTCGGTCTGTGCATGGTCGTTACGCAACGCTTCAGTTCGTTCCAGATAGGCATCATCAACATCGCCGGTAATATATTCATTACTAAAACAAGAGGTATCGAAGTGTTTAATAGTTGGGTTGCCTTTGCGAACTGCTTCAATCAAGTCTCCCAAATCCTGATAAATCAAACGATCAGCACCGATTGCAACGCAAACTTCATCTTCAGTACGATTATGGGCAATCAATTCGTGCGCAGCCGGCATATCAATGCCGTAAACATTGGGATAACGAACCGGCGGGGCGGCAGAAGCAAAGTAAACTTTTTTAGCGCCGGCATCCCTCGCCATCTGGATAATTTGTGCGGAGGTTGTGCCCCTTACGACAGAATCATCAACCAGTAAAACATTTTTTCCTTCAAATTCAAGATTTATCGCGTTTAACTTTTGCCGAACCGATTTTTCCCGCATTTTCTGCCCAGGCATGATGAAGGTTCTGCCGATATATCGGTTTTTCATAAATCCTTCGCGGAACTTTACACCCAATATGGTTGCCATTTGCAAGGCCGCTGTTCTGCTGGTGTCAGGAATAGGGATAACCACATCAATATCATGATCAGGCCATTCACGAAGCACTTTTTCCGCCAGTTTTTCCCCCATGCGCAGACGCGCCTTGTAGACCGAAATATCATCAATGATTGAATCCGGGCGGGCAAAATAAACATATTCAAAAATACAAGGGCAGTGATCTGTTTCTTCAGCACACTGTTTGGTATGCAATACACCTGATTCTTCAATAAATACCGCTTCTCCAGGCTCAAGGTCTCGAATAAGATCAAAACCCAGCACATCCAGGGCAACACTTTCAGAGGCAATCATGAATTCCGACCCCAGCTCACCTTTTCTTTCGCCAAATACCACCGGCCTTATTCCATGAGGATCTCTAAATCCCAAAATCCCAAAGCCTGCAATCATAATAACAACAGCGTAAGCGCCACGGCAACGCCGGTGAACGCCGGTAACTGCCTGAAAAACATCATCAACCCTTAAATGCAATTTACCTAAACTTTGTAATTCGTGAGCAAAAACATTTAACAGGACTTCAGAATCAGAATCGGTGTTAAGATGCCGCTGATCTTCTACGAATAAGGCAATCTTCAACTCTTCGGTATTGGTTAAATTGCCATTATGCGCAAGCGTCAGGCCAAAAGGGGAGTTTACATAAAACGGCTGCGCTTCTGTAGAACTGGTGCATCCCGCAGTTGGATAACGGACGTGGGCTATGCCCATGTTGCCTTTCAATTTCAACATCTGGGCATTGGTGAATACGTCACGGGTCAAACCATTGTCTTTCCGTAAATGCAAACGTCCGCGCTCACAAGTAACGATGCCAGCGGCATCCTGACCCCGATGTTGTAAAACTGTCAGTGCATCATATAATTCCTGATTAACAGCTTGATGCGAAACGATAGCAACAATACCACACATGATTATTTTACCTGTATCTAAAAGTTGTTAACGATAATGAACATATTCAGCGAGCCCTGACAAAATAGGGTCTGGTAACCAGATGGCGCATACTTGAAAAGGCGGTAGCAATTTTGACTCTTGCTGCCAAGGTTCATGCGGCAAAGAAGTTAACCTGGCCAGCATGACCAATAACACAACAACGACCATACCGTGCAAGTTTCCAAGAATCATTCAGCCCAAACTGTCAGTAAACGTTAAATTAGGTTTTTTAATTGAATTGCCTAAAGACATCCGGATTAAACCCACGGCAATCTGGGTTATCAAAAACAACAATACAAAAGAAGCCGCGAAAGAATCCTGTTATCAAGACAATAATAACCCGTCCGATAATGACACGGTCTATCCAGAGCATGCTTTTCTAGGAATACAAAATTCAATGTTTATATTTGTTTATGGAATATTACTCAGCAATCATAATCGATTGTATTTTTTGACTATCCAGTTTTGCCTTCATGTCGGCAGCACGTTTCTTTTCCAGTGAGGGGCCTACTATAAGGCGATATAAGCCTTTAGAACTTTCCATTGTCACGGGTAGACCTAGTTTACGTATAGCCTCCATACGCGAGATGGCATTTTCTTTTTTACTAAAACTACCTGCCTGAATAGTCCAACGTTTTAACTCCGGACTTGATTTTGCTGGTTTATCAACTGGTTTTTCAATTTTGTTAACCGTCGCAGCAGCCATAGGTTTCGCTTTTGCGGTCTGTTTATTCAGACCCGGTTCGATTTTCTTTAGCGATTCTTTAGTTGTCGCCGGTTTATTAGTTTTGTCCACAACCCCTGTATCCAAAGACGTGGATGAACGATCATCTTCCGGTTCATCAATAGCTTGTTCAGAGTCATCAACAGCTTGATCAATACCTTCTTCTGCCAAGGTCTCCGTTTCGTTCGGTAAAGTCTCTTCCGATGAATGTTGTTTATCAGATGCTAACTCGGCTTCTTCCTCTATATTGACTACAGTTTCAGTTCCTGCATCAGGCTTGTTCAATACCTGATTGACTCCGGTCGGTAATTTATTCGCCGACTCTTCCCCGGTGTTAACCGGTGTCGCAGGAATAACCAGCTCACTCACTTTCTGACCGCTATTATCGATTGGATCATCAAACAACATCGGAATAAAAATAGCAGCAAGAGCTGTAACAACCACTGCGCCTATCAATCGTTGTCTTAATTCATGATTCATATTGTCAACTCACCTTTTCTCAAATTCATTCAAACAATCAGATACTAAAAAGAAAGATCCAAAAACCAGTAGCAAGTCACCTACTTGCGAGCGTTTTTTTGCTGCTTCGTAAGCTTGCTCAAAACCGCGAAAACCAAAAGACACACGGGTTACCGAACTTTGTGAAAAAATCTCGCGCATAAGCGATTCTGTAGCTGCTCTGGGATTGGCCAAAGGCGCAAAAAACCAGTCATAGACCACAGGATTCATAATCTCAAGAACAGCAGCAATATCTTTGTCTTTCATCATTGAAAAAATGGCATGTATCCTTTTGCCGGGAAATGCCCCCTTCAAATACTCAACTAATGTCTTTACAGCTTCCGGATTATGTCCTACATCTAATAGCACTGGAATTTTATCATTAATCAACTGAAACCGGCCGAGTAATTGGGCATTTGCCAGGCCCAATCGAATTGACCTGTCACTTACCGGCAAATTTGCAGACAACATATTCACCGCTAGAATTACGGCTGAGGCATTGCGATACTGATGCTCACCTTTTAAACCCGGCTCAGGCAATTGAGTAATATGTCTGATTCCTGCAAACCAATCCCAAGTTGTAGCCTGTTTTTTATAAGCAAAATCCTTATTGATACAATATAGCCTGGCGTTTTTATCAGCAGCGCTTTGAGCTAAAGAGTCGGGAGGCTCAGGATCACCGACAATTGCCGGAATGCTTGCGCGAAAAATACCGGCTTTTTCTCGCCCGATTGCTTCACGTGTTGCACCCAGCCAATCAACATGATCTATACCTATACTGGTTATCAACGACACATCGGGATCGACGATATTAACCGCATCAAGCCGTCCGCCTAAACCCACCTCAAGCAACTGAATATCCAAACCTGATCGCCAGAAAATATCAAGCGCCGCCAATGTGCCAAATTCAAAATAGCTTAAAGAAGTATTCCCACGAACTGATTCAATTCTTGAAAATGCCTCGCAAATCAGTTCATCCGAAACGGGTACGCCATCTATTTTAATTCTTTCGTTATATTTCAGAATATGAGGAGAAGAATATGCACCCACACGATAGCCCTGCGCCTTGTAAATCGCTTCAAGATAAGCTATACATGAGCCTTTCCCATTCGTTCCTGCAACAGTAATGGTTAGAGGTTTGATGCAATCTGGATTAAGTGTATGAAAAACCCTTGCTGCCCGTTCTAATCCCAGGTCTATAGCTAAAGGATGAAGGCTTTCCTGCCAATCCAGCCACCCCCTTAGCGAATCAAAACGCATCATTAGTCGAGTGCTTGAAGAATTTGTTATTCCTGATCAGAATAGTGAGCAACGGCATTTTCAGCTGCAACAGACACTAATACTGGTTCTACTGAAAGAAATGTCCCTGATCTCCCGGCCATAAGCATAGTTAAAATGCTATGAATCTTATCGCACATTTCACGTCTATCGATAATCATATCAATCGCACCATGCTCTTGCAAAAACTCGCTCCGTTGAAAGCCTTCGGGCAGCTTTTCACGGACGGTTTGCTCTATCACTCTGGGGCCGGCAAAACCAATCAAAGCATTGGGTTCTGCCACATTAATATCTCCAAGCATGGCCAGACTAGCTGATACGCCGCCCATCGTCGGGTCCGTCATAACAGAGATATAGGGGAGTCCGGCATCGGAGAGCCGGGTTAATGCTGCGCTGGTTTTCGCCATTTGAAACAGGGAAAACAGTGATTCCTGCATTCTGGCGCCGCCGCTAGCCGTAAATACAATAAACGGTATACCCAATTCAACACTCTTGTTAACACCCCGGACAAAGCGTTCGCCTACCACTGAACCCATTGATCCGCCCATAAATTTAAAGTCAAAGGCGGCAACAACAATGTCATTGCCTTTAAGCTGTCCTTTCATGACGACCAGGGCATCATTTTCTTTGGTATGTTTTTGTGCCTGAATAATCCGGTCTTTATACTTTTTAGTATCTTTGAATTTTAATGGATCGACAGGCTTAATGTTCTTGCCGATTTCTTCTCGCCCCTCTTCGTCCAGAAACATAGCCAAGCGTGCTCTAGCGGAAATACGCATGTGATGCTCGCATTTTGGACAGACACTGAGATTTCTCTCCAGTTCCGTATTATAAAGAATAGCATTACAGCTAGGGCATTTGGTCCACAATCCTTCAGGTACCGCACCTTTTTTACTGGTTCCCTCTGTTCTGATAGTCTTGGGGAGTAATTTTTCAAACCAACTCATTCGTATGCTCCATAGTGCTTTATCATCATGCTCATGATTGCGCACCTAATTATCCATTGCCTGACGCATGGATCCTAACAACTTGACGATTTCATTTTTAGCCTGCTCGAGATCATCCAGATTTGCTTCAATTTTACTGATCAGGGCGCTGCCGATAACAACGCCATCACCTAAAGCAGCAATCGTCTTTGCAGTTTGCGCGTCCTTCACACCAAAACCAATAGCGATAGGCAATCGTGTATTTGTCCTGATTTGTTGCAGTTTGTTTTCGACATCAGCCGTATCCAAATGCCCGGCGCCGGTTACGCCTTTAAGCGAAACATAATAAATATAACCACTACCCGCCGCATCCATTTTTTTAACACGTTCATCACTGCTGTTGGGCGCTAGCAGAAAAATAGGGTCAATGCCGCGCGCCTTTAACAAGGCACTGCATTCAAGTCCTTCTTCCGGGGGTAAATCAACGGTCAAAACACCGTCAATTTCGGCGCGTTGTGCAGCGTTGGCAAAAGCTTCATAACCCATCGCTTCAATCGGGTTCAAATAACCCATCAGCACGACGGGGGTAAGCAGATCGGTTTTTCTGAATTCGGCAGCAATCTCCAGGGTTCGTCTTAAGCTCATTTTATGCGCCAAAGCACGCTCACTGGCGCGTTGAATAACCGGGCCATCGGCCATCGGATCAGAAAATGGCACGCCCAGTTCAATAACATCAACACCTGCCTTGACCATCGCGTGCATCATCGGCACGGTAAAATCAGGCCGCGGATCACCCGCAGTAATAAATGGAATCAATGCCTTGCGGCCTGTTTTCGCAAGCTCTTCAAATCTGACAGCTAATCGGCTCACAGTTCTATCCCCTCGCGTTTAGCCATTGTTTGCATATCTTTATCGCCACGGCCGGATAGGTTTACAA
>JBAQEN010000453.1:0-9646 GCA_049286765.1 Methylococcaceae bacterium | reverse complement strand
TTTCAGAAATAGCATCAATACCTGCATCAGTGATCTTGGTACCCGTTTCAAAAATGAGATGCAAAGCTTGATGACCTTGAAATTCCAGTTATTTTAAAAAACCGAAAACTTGACCGCGTGGAGTATACATTAGTCTATATACATTCGGATGAATGGAAATTTGGATTACTTGACTTAAGACTTTAGTTTTATTTTGGGTATCTGTTCAGTGCATTTTAGAGTTGTGGTTCAATGCACTGCGGAATTCACTAAGAGTAGGTTCAGAGCAGGTGCAACAGGGTAGAAGCGGCACCTTCGTCGCTCTCACTGCCAATTGAACTTGTCCTTAGCAACTTTTGGTGAACTCGGTAATTGCTCCTGCATTTCGTGCCACTGAAACGGCAGAGTATACATTTCCGCGCGGACTGTGGGAATGAACAACACACTCGGCAATCTGTTTCAGAAAGTGTTGGAACCGATATGTTTAAGGTTAGGGTTGTAAGAAGTATCCGAAAAATTGGCTAAACAAAAGATATGCGCTAAAACGAGAAAGGCACAGTTTATCAGTCTTCCATATTGAGAATTTTAATGCAATTCCCTGTGGCGGACAATGACATTGACAATTGGGCTCTTAAACTGCTTTATTAATGAGTCAACCAGGTATACCGATCTGTGTTGTCCGCCCGTACAGCCAATCGCAACGGTCAAGTAACTACGTCCTTCAGCCTCAAAACGGGGAATCCATCGTACAAGAAACGCCGTAATATCTTGAAAAAACTCACCTACCAAAGGTTGTTCTTTAAGAAAATCTATTACCGGCTGATCTTTACCCGTTAACGCCCGTAATTCCGGAATCCAGTAGGGATTAGGCAGGCTCCGCGCATCAAATACAAAATCAGCATCTAATGGAATGCCGTGTTTGTAACCAAATGACTGAAATTGCAAGGAAATATTTTTAAAATCCCGTTCGCCGAACTGATCCCTGATAAGTTCGCGTAATTGATGATAGTGCGTTCTACTGGTATCTATAACGACATTTGCATGTCTGGCAATCGGTGTCAGCATTTCCTTTTCAATTTTTAGCGCTTCCTTTAACGGTATGTAATAATTCGTCAACGGATGCTTGCGACGAGTTTCACTATAACGTTTTAATAATGTTGCTTCTTCGGCCTGCATAAATATAATTTCACAATCTATGCCTTTATTACGAATCAAGTTCAGGCTTTCTGAAAAATTAGTCAGACTTTCACTCTGATTTCTGGCATCAATGCCAATAGCTGTTTTTGCATAAGTTTTCTTATCCGCTAACATGACATGATTAATAAAGTCTTGCAATAAGGTTACCGGGAGATTGTCGATACAATAATAACCGCAATCCTCCAGTGTATCCAGGGCGATACTTTTACCTGAACCAGACAAGGCGCTGACAATTAATAGTTTCATAAGCTACAGGTGAAAGGTGCAAGGTTAAAGGTGCAAGGTTAAATCATTTTATCTTGAGCCTTTAACCGTTTACCTGCTTTATCTATGACTTCCGGTTTTTTCTTTATGTTTGGCAATTTGACGTTCCAGCTTGTCTACCATTGCGTCAATAGCGACATACATATCTTCCTGATGATCTTCGGCAAATAGTTTTGCGCCACTGATTTGTAGAGTTGCTTCTGCTTTTTGAACTAATTTTTCTACACTTAAAATAACATGTACATCGGTAACATTGTCAAAATGACGGGCTAATTTTTCAAATTTTGCATCTATATGTGCTTTTAAAGCATCGGTTACTTCAAGATGATGGCCTGTTACAATAACTTGCATGGAATAAACTCCTTTATTAATGGTAAATGGTTGGTAATATCAGTTAGTGCTATAAAATGCGCTTGCGCTGACTTGATGATGAAATAAGCATCGCTTCACGATACTTGGCAATAGTTCGCCTCGCAACGTTAATTCCTTTTGCTTGTAAAAAATCAGCTATTTTCTTATCGCTTAATGGTCTTGCCAGATTTTCATTGCCGATTAATTCCTTAATAAATGCTCTGATAGCAATAGAAGAGCACTCTCCGCCTTCTTCCGTTGAAACATGACTGGAAAAGAAATATTTGAATTCAAATATGCCATTCGGCGTATGCATAAATTTTTGTGTTGTTACTCTGGATATTGTCGATTCGTGTAATTCAAGTTCTTCTGCAATATCTCTCAATACCATGGGTTTCATGGCAATAGAACCATGTTCCAGAAACTCGGTTTGTTTCTGAATGATACATCGGGCAACACGCAATAAGGTATCATTGCGGCTATGAAGACTTTTGATGAACCATTTTGCTTCCTGCAAATGGTCTTTCATACAGGCGTTATCTTTACTGTTATCCGCTCTTTTAATCAGTGCCGAATAAAAAGGATTAATGCGCAATTTAGGCGCTATGTCAGGATTAAGATTCACTTGCCATTTGTCATTTTGTTTGGTCACATAAACATCGGGGATAACATATTCCGAATCAGAATCTTGTATTTTAGCGCCCGGCTTGGGGTCAAGCGTTCTGATCAATGCAACTATTTCATCCAGTTGCCATTCTGTAACGCCAAGACGACGAATGAGCTTATCTTGTTCATGAGTGGCCAACAGTTTCAGATAATGGGAGACAACAACCAGAGCTTCTTCTCTATACGGCGTTGTTTCGGGCAATTGTTGCAACTGTAATCTTAAACAATCACTTAAATCAATGGCAGCTACACCTGACGGATCAAAATTTTGTACTCTATGCAGTATTGCGTTAACTTCATCAAAATCGAGATCATCCAATTGATTTTGTAAGCCCTGAAAAATTTCCTCAGGAGAACTGCTCAGATAACCGTTTTCATTAACGGCATCAATAATTGCCATGGCTATGGCATGATCCCGCTCTGAAAATCTGGATATCTCCAGTTGCCATAACAGATGATCCAGTAATGTTGAGGTTTTACAGCGTTGTGTTTCAAACTCAAAAGACTCGGTGGAGTTATTTCCTGACTCTATAACGTTCTCATAAATATCATCCCATGAAGAATCGATGGGCAATTCATCAGGAATGTCGGTTTGCGATCCCTCGCTGGTATGCGAATCGGATGTTTCAGTTTTCTTTTCTGGCGCAGGGTCTGCAACATGAATAACAGCGTTTTCATCCTCGCTTATTTCCAGCATCATATTAGACTCAAGAGCCTGCTGAATTTCTTGTTGCAAATCTAATGTCGACATTTGTAACAACTTGATCGCCTGTTGTAATTGTGGCGTCATGGTTAGTTGTTGGCCTAGCCGAAGGTGTAGGGATTGTTTCATTCGGTATTATATAAGTTTTTCTAATGCTTTAATTTAGAGACTGAAATTCTTGCCTAAATAAACTTTACGCACTTCTTCATTGGCAACGATAGCATCAGCTCCGCCTTCTGCGATCACCCTGCCGTTATTAAGTATATACGCACGATCGCAAATACCTAATGTTTCTCTGACATTATGTTCGGTAATTAATACTCCGATTCCACGATCCTTCAAATGCTCTATGATTTTTTTAATATCTTCAACCGATATCGGGTCAACGCCGGCGAAGGGCTCGTCGAGTAAAATAAATTGCGGATTGGTCG
Organism: Methylococcaceae bacterium; assembly: GCA_049286765.1. Lineage (GTDB taxonomy): Bacteria > Pseudomonadota > Gammaproteobacteria > Methylococcales > Methylomonadaceae > JAGXGJ01. The sequence goes on along the minus strand of JBAQEN010000453.1, from coordinate 6,055 downwards.
CTAGAGCTCTGGCAATTTCAACGCGTCGTCGTTCACCGCCCGATAGACTCAAGGCAATTTGATCGCGTAGATGAAGTATATGAAATTCCTGTAATAATTCTTCAATCACAAGTTCGGTTTGTCCTGAAGTTAAATCAGAACGGATTTGCAGAACAGCACGTAAGTTATCGGCAACACTCAGTTTGCGAAAAACCGAGGGTTCCTGAGGCAAATAACCAATACCGTTCGCTGCCCTTACATGCATCGGATAATGGGTAATATCCAGTGAATCCAATGTAATCTTACCGTCATCTGCTTTAATTAGTCCAACCATCATATAAAAACTGGTTGTTTTTCCTGCGCCATTGGGTCCTAGTAAACCAACGACTTCATTGGTGCTTACATGCAGTGAAACACAGTTAACCACATTACGTTTATTGTAGATTTTAATTAGCCCGTTTGCTGCTAGTGTGGCCATTTTTTACTTTGCTGCTTTAGTTTTTGGTTTCAATATAACATGAACACGTTTGGCATCAGATGATTTTTCTCCCGCTTTAACCAGAGAGGTTTTTATATCATATTCTATTAATTTACTGGAATAGGTTGCATTACCTTGCCAAACGGTCGCTTCATCAATCAAAATCAACAGGTTTTTTTTGGGATAAAACTCGCCTGTTAAAGCTTCACCCGTTATATCTTCAGCGCCCTCACTTGGAGTTTGTTTGAATTTTGCCTTGTTTCCCGTAAACACTAATTTCTCGGCATCACCGTCTACAAAATATACCACCAGCTTATCCGAGTTAACCCGAATACTGCCCTGAATGGAAATGACATTTCCGGTGTATGTGCTGGTTGCTGTTACATCATCATAAGTGGCGGTATTTGAGTCAATGGTTATTGGTTGATCGGAATCGCTTTCCAGAGCACATAACCTGGAACTTATGAGTCCAAATAGCAATACACAACAGAATAAAAATACCTGTTTATTTTTTTGTTTCATATGTCCCCTTGACATTAGCGAGTAACTCCAGATGAATCGGCTGGGCAAAAATCAGTTTCATCCCCGTTCCTGTTGTTCTATTAGGCGGGCTGATCAACTCTGCCCACGCATCGGTTTCTGCATAACTGGATTCCAGCTTTACTCTTAATATGCTGGTATTAATTATAAGTTGGGCCACACCTTCAGCCTTAGTCCTATTAATAGTAACCTTGCCATTTAAAAGCAGATCTTTGCCGTCGCCAGACAGAATGCTTGTTTCTGATTTAATGATCCAGGGCGGTGTTTTTTCATTATAAAAAAACATTAATGGATTTACCGTGTGTGTGGTGCCGTCATCGCTGTAATGAATTATTTCATCGCTAGTTAATTTATTTTTTAATGTGCCGAGTTCACTCATTTCCCATTTTGTATAGCCTTTACTGAAATAATCCGGACTATGAGGGGGAATAGTGGCGCGTTCAGTTTCATCCAAACCGGTTAATTTAACGAGCCACCAGCTCATTGCTGCAATAACGGTTACAAACAGGTAAATCCTGTTTTCCTTTAGAGTCATTTTAGGTAAAAATTCATGATGTCGTCAAAGCTTCCCTGAGCCTGCATAATAAAATCGCATACTTCCCGTACTGCACCGTGCCCGCCCGACAGAGTCGTACACCAGTGGGCCCGCTGTTTGACGGCAAAGTTTGCATCTTTAACCGCAATAGCCAAGCCGACTCTCAACATGATGGGTAAATCTAACAAATCGTCACCGACATGTGCGGCCTGATCCGGCGTGATGCCTGTGTTCTGAATAAGCTCATCAAAAGCGGCTCGTTTGTTTTCATGTCCCTGATAAACATATTCAATACCCAGACTTTTCATGCGCAGTGCTACCGAATTTGATTTTCGTCCGGAAATCACAGCCACTTCAACACCCGTTTGACGTAATAGTTTGATGCCATGACCATCCCGGGCATGAAATGATTTATATTCATTGCCCTGGTTATCGAAAAACAATTTGCCATCGGTTAAAACGCCGTCAATATCCAGAATCAACAGTTTGATTTTTTTGGCTTTTTCTACAATAGTCTGCATTTTTTCTGCTTCTGTCATCACACTATGCCGGCTCGTATCAAATCATGCATATTCAGAGCGCCCAATACCATTTTTTGTTCATCAACGACGATCAAGGCGTTAATTTTTTTTTGTTCCATAATTTGCATGGCCTCTGCGGCAAGAATATCCGCAGAAATGACGGTACATTGAGGTGTCATTACTTCAGTGATAGCGGTGTTGTGTATATCCAGATTTTTTCCCAACATCCGCCGTAAATCGCCATCGGTAAAAATGCCAATCACTCGATTACTGGCATCAACTATTGCAGTCATGCCCAATTTTTTCTCGGTCATTTCCAGTAAAGCCTGGCTGATAAGCGCAGACGCAGGTACGGACGGTATATTGTTACCGACCTGCATAATATCGCTTACTCTTAATAACAAGCGTCGACCTAAACTGCCGCCTGGATGAGATAATGCAAAATCGTCACGCGTAAAACCTCTGGCCTCAAGCAATGACACCGCTAACGCATCCCCCATTACCAGTGCGGCTGTGGTACTGGAGGTGGGCGCAAGCCCCAGGGGGCAAGCTTCCTGCTCAACAGCCACATTAATATGAGTAGTGGCAACAACACCCAGCGTTGAAGCCGGATTACCGGTCATCGCGATTAACGGTACGCCCAGGCGTTTGATCAGGGGTAGAATCGTTAAAATTTCCTCGGTTTCCCCTGAGTTAGATAAGGCAAGCACTACATCCTGCCGGGTAATCATGCCCAGATCACCGTGACTGGCCTCCCCGGGATGCACAAAAAAAGCCGGAGTTCCGGTGCTCGCCAGCGTGGCGGCAATCTTGCCGGCAATATGCCCTGATTTACCCATGCCGATAACAACAACGCGGCCAGTACATTTGAAGAGCAACTTGCAAGCGGCAACAAAATTATCATTAATCTGCTCCGCTAAGGCTTGAATCGCTTGGGCTTCTACCTGAATAACCGCTAGGCCTAATTCGCGAAGTTTTTGATCATTTAGAGTCATGTTTTTGTATTAACGCTTAAAAATAATGCCAGTCTGTTTTTCGTCCGCAATTTTTATTTTGGGCTCGGCCAGTTTTGATCTTAAAGCGCTAATGATAAAGCATTTATGACTATATGGGAGATTTGAATATAGGTTTACTGTAATTTTTCATCAAAATGCTCCGCTTTAGTATTTTCTGCTCATAAAGTTTAAAGCGGTGCTTCTTATTATCAGTTGTACCCAACGCATTTTTTTCTTAATAAACTCTTGTTTTCCATAAAACCGGCTTCATCGGGCGTCTTTTTGTGGTTGCATAAGGTAAAGTTGCAATACTCATGAACTGACGTTAAAGTCTATGCTTTATTGGCTTTTGCTGACTGATTCAATTTAACAACCTGGAGGTATGTACATGAAAATCTATTTTTATTGGCTGGGAGTGTTAGCCGCATTGGTTTGCGTGTCGGCATCGGCAGCTGATCTTGATCGATTGGAAGTAGAAAAACGTCTCGCCAAGGCGGATAAGGCGCATCCGGCTGATTTGCGCAGAAAGGATTTGACCGATCTGGATTTATCCGGCCTGGATTTTACCAAGGCTGATTTGTGGGGTTCGGATTTACGCCGATCTGATTTAAGCAACAGTGATTTGTCCGGGCTGAATCTGGATTTGTCGGTATTGTCGAAAGTTAATTTTTCCAATGCCAATTTATCCAATACCAGCATTTTTGGCGTGCACGTGGGCGGAGCCAATTTGAGCAACGCGAATCTGAGTGGCAGCCGTTTTATTGGCGTAATGGATCGCGCTAATCTGTCTCATGCCAATCTGTCTCATGCCAATTGGGGAGCTGATATGAAAAATCAGTCTATGGGTTTGATGAGAGCAAGCTTGAATAATGCCAATTTATCGGGAGCCAATCTTGCCAATGCCAATTTTGACCGCGCATTGATGCGTTATGCCAATTTTACCGGGGCTAATTTACAAAATACCGTATTATTTGGCGTTGACCTGTCAGGCGCTGACTTTTCGGGTGCCAATTTATCAGCGGCGGATTTATCCGGGACTACGCTCGAAGAGACTAATTTTGCCGGAGCGGATTTAGCCGGCACTCGATTTGCCGGTATTAAGGATAAATCTAAGTTGAAGGGCTTGAGTTCTAGTAAACATCTTGATACCGCAATTATTGATTGATGGGAGGGTAATTTTATAATTTGATCATTGCGGCATGTCTTTTTTTGCCTTCATGGTTGAATTAACCTTTACAAAGATTGCTATCAACCGGTCGATAAACCTCGGAAATTGCTCCAAGCGGCATATAAAGCGCCTCTTCCTCCTGCAATTCTTCCAGTTGTTAAAAACGAGTAAAAAATCCTACGTTAAAATATCAATTTTATTTCCTGCTCATTGCTAAAAAGAAAGGCGAAAAGTCAATGAATACGGGTGATGAAAGCTCTGTACCCCGCCACAATAAGATATAGGCAATCAGGTAAAAAACTTGGCGGCATTAATAATGGTGTTATAAATTCCCCATCCTAGTGGAATCGCAACCATCGTCCAGGCTAACCAGACCATTGCCGGATGAGTGGGTTTGCCTGCGCCGCTGCTTTGCCCTTTATCATCAATAGAATGCACCTCATCTTCTGCTATAAGTTCACGGGCATGTCGCTTTTCCTCCGCCAATTCATCGGCTGTCATAAACCACTTATCGGCTACAGGACGAATCAACAAGTTGCAGATCAAGCCAAGCATCAATAAGCCCGCCAGAATTATCATGGTTTGGTTGTAAACCTGCTCGCGCGGCAAACCCAAACTCAATTGATAATCACGCATATAGTTGACTATCACAGGGCCAAGAATCCCCGCCGTTGCCCATGCAGTCAGCAAACGGCCATGAATGGCCCCGACCATTTGTGTACCGAACAAATCCGCGAGATACGCGGGTACTGTCGAAAAACCGCCGCCGTACATGCTCAAGATTACGCAAATAGCGGAGACAAATAGCAGCTTGTTACCCGCATTGGCGCTGCCGGGAACACTGATGTACAATAAACCGCCTAATACGAAAAAAATGATAAATGTCGTTTTACGTCCGAACAAATCTGACAAGCTCGCCCAAAAGAAGCGGCCGCCAATATTGAACAAACTCAACAGAGCGGTAAAACCTGCGGCAATGGCAGCAATGGCGGCAAGCTGGGTTTTATCAAGTTCGCTGTAGGTTTTGGCGACCCCGATCAGTTGCCCGCCAAAAACCTCTTGCAACATCGGCGATGACATTCCAATGACGCCGATTCCGGCGCTTACGTTCATGCACAACACGCCCCACAGTAACCAAAACTGTTTGATCTTGAAGACATTTTTTACATGCACATGGTGCGGCGTAATCATGCCATTACTGTTTTTAGCCACTGGAGGCGTCCAGCCCAGAGGTTTCCAGCCAGCATCGGGGATGCGATAACCCAACGCGCCGGACATCATAAAGACGAAGTAAATACCTGCCATCACAATAAAAGTTTGCATTACGCCTACATCGGTTGCTGTTGCAAAATGCTTCATCAATTCCGCCGCCAACGGTGAGCCGATCATTGCGCCGCCGCCAAATCCCATAATGGCCATGCCGGTCGCCATACCGCGGCGGTCTGGAAACCATTTGATCAGCGTAGACACCGGGGAAATATAACCGAGCCCCAAACCGATACCGCCTATCACGCCGGAACCCAGCAGCATCATCCAGAACTGATGCAAATAAATGCCCAACGCCGAAAACAACATTCCGCCACACCAGCACAATGCACTCACTACACCCGCTTTACGCGGGCCGGCATGTTCCAGCCAGCCGCCCCAAAGAGCCGCGGATGAACCCAGAAACACAAAAAATAAAGTGTACATCCAGCCCAGCGTTGAAATTTTCCAATCACAGTCAGTAATAGTGAGTTCTTGAATAAAACCTACATCAGCCCCGCATATAATGCTTTCCTTAACGCCTACCGCTTTAGACAGAGGTAGCCAAAAAACCGAAAACCCATAGGCCATACC
>JBAQEN010000452.1:0-4005 GCA_049286765.1 Methylococcaceae bacterium | reverse complement strand
GCTATTAATCAGCATAAATCCCCCGACCCGGAGCGATTTAACAAGATGGAAGATGAAGGTTGGGATGAATAGTTTGTAGGTTGGGTTAGCGCAGCGTAACCCGACGTTTTTAGAGTATTGATTGTTGGGTTACGCTGCGCTAATCCAACCTACTTGAGGAGAAAACCAAATGGCAACAGCTGAACTAGTCGTGCAAGAAGATGACGCTAATTTAAGTTCTGAAATTGTAAAAGATTACATCAAACAATTACGTGCTATAGACACCTACGATACTTATGAAGGTTGGTCAGAAGCAAAAATTATTGATCCTGTCGTGTTAACTAAAGAACGCAAACAGAAAATCCCTGTAATCGGCGATCCGGAAGAAATAACCATTGCCCGTTTAAAAGCCTATTACAACTCACTGGCTACGCTCATTGAAAAAAAGTCCGGCTTAATGGCTGCACCTATGATTAATATTACCCATGAAGGGTTTGGCCGGGCCTTAATCATGGTCGGCAAATTAATTGTAGTCGACAAGATTTTGCGTGATACCCATCGTTTTGGTTTTTCAAGTCTGGCAGATCTGTGCGAAAAAAGCGACAAGGCTATTGAGAAAGCACTTGGATTAATCGAAAAATATCACAACGCAGCTACTGACTAAGGAGTATTTAAATGACCCCTGAAGAATTGAGACAGTTGGAAAAGGAAGTCAAAAAAACTAAACGCTTGGCTAGCGAGCAGGCCATGGAATTACATGACCTGATTGAAGACCGTTTGCCAGATGCTTACGGTGAACTGTTGGGAATTGCTCAAGCAACCTATGATGCTTGTAAGGCATGGGATGAAGCTAATCAAAAACTGAATGCCGCTCAATCTGAGGCGGCTTGATAGGGAGACTAATTATGTCTGAATTTGTAACCGGCGTTACTTTTGGCGGCACGGTATGGACACCTGCTTATGTAGCTGACATCAATCAAAAGGTTTGTATAGGTTGTGGCCGTTGTTTTAAGGTTTGCCCTCGCGATGTTTTTGATTTAGTGGAAAAAGCCGACGCGCTTGATATAGAAGAATTTGATGATGATTATGGGGATTTTGAAGACGATGATGACAATAGTATGGTCATGAGTATAAAAAATGCCCTGGATTGCATCGGCTGCGAAGCTTGCTCCAGAGTGTGCCCAAAAGACTGTTTTACCCACGAACACAAAGAAGCTGCTTAATTTTTTAGAAGGATCACGATTATGCCCAGACCAGAAAAACATGTATTTGTTTGTACTCAAAACCGGCCGCAAGGGCATCCTAGAGGTTCTTGCGCCAGTACAGGTTGTGCCGAAATCATGAATGAATTCATGAATGAGATACAAACCCGCAATCTGTTTGAAAAAATCGGCCTGACCAACACCGGCTGCATGGGGCCCTGCATGATGGGTCCCAGCGTTCTGGTTTATCCTGAAGGGGTTATGTACGGCAGGCTGAAAAAGGATGATGTCAAAACCATCATCGAGCAACATCTGCTCGGCGGCGAGCCGGTTACCGGTCTGATGGTTCCCGCTGAGATTTGGTAATGAGTTCAGTCGCGTTTATAGAGGAGCGGGTACTTTTTAGCCCCAATATACCCACCGAAGTCAATAATCTTCTGCAAGCGGCTGTCGCTGCAAGCTCGGTGGACCAAAGCCGGGCGGAAGACCTGTTTTTACAAGCGCAAATACTGGATAGTCATTGTTTACAAACGTATTTTGCTTTATATAAATTTTATTTTTTTCAAAAACGTCTCGTTGATGCAGAACGGATTGTTTTGGCTGGTCTTGATGAGTCGGCAAAACAAGGCGGCTTTCCCAACGACTATCACCGATTGGTTCAAAACCCACGGCAATGGAATTTATACGCCAATGAGAGCACCCTGTTTTATCTGTATACCCTGAAAGCCTTGGCTTTTATCAAGCTGAGGCAAGGTTATAACGTGGACGCACATCTTATTTTGTCACATTTACAACAGCTGGATCCCGAAGATCTATCGGGCGCTTCAGTGATTATGGATTTAGCGGCGGGAGTAACTGCGTAATGGAGTTATCTGAACATATCACTTTAAATCGTCGGCTGGCTGAAAGTATTTGTCAGCGATTGAGTGAAGAAATCAACATACTGGGTTTTGCAGAAGCGGAAATTGAACATTATCCGCTTTTCGATAATGCCAGTTTTGAACTGATCAAAGATCCTTATACGGGAGAGCAAAATTTATCGTGCTATTGGTACGACGAGTTTACAAAACAGCGTATCGGCAGACTTCAGTTTAATAGTGATGGCAGCTTTTATGCCGAATATGATGTGGTCAAAACGCATCCGGGCAAATTAAATTGGTTTGTTGAAGGCGTTACTGCCTGGGGTAAAGCAGACAGCATTAAAACGGAAGCCAAGTTGTTGCCAATGCCCACATAGTGCAGCACATTCTTGTACTGACGTTTAGGCGGTCAATAATATTTATAAACAGGTTATATACACGCCACCATTACTAACGAACACGGTGCTGCACAAACCGATATGGAAAAACCATCGCGAATTTATGAACTTTTACTGGATTACGCCGCCAGCGATACGCAAGTCACAGAACTAACCATCGGTCTTGTATGGACAGTCTGTAAAGCACAGCAGTTGGGGTTGGCTATGAGTCCCGGTATGCCAACCCGAACGTTGCCATGGCCCGGGACGCTGGCCGGTAAAACGCTGGGCGAACTGGCGTCCTGGATTACCGATTGGGAGCCTCATAAAGCCACCGTGGGCATGGCGGCTATTAATTGCAGCTTAAACCGTTTCGAATTACCGTCGGGTATCACGCTTTTAGCCGCTGCCGACAGAGGTAATCTGGCCGTTTTTGAGCATTTTCTGCCCCGGCTAAAAGATAAAAAAGTGGTGGTTGTCGGGCGTTATCCGGGCATTGAACGCTATGCCGAAGAAATCAATCTCAGTATTCTGGAACGGCAGCCGTTGCATAACGATTATCCTGACCCTGCCTGCGAGTTTTTATTACCCGATGCTGACTGGGTTTTTTTAACCGCCAGTTCTATCACCAATAAAACCTTTCCGCGCCTGGCTGAATTGGCACAAAACGCTACGACGGTGTTGATGGGGCCTACCGTGCCGTGGCTACCTGAATTACATGAATTCGGTATCAATTATCTGGCAGGCCTTGAAGTCGTCGATCCGATAAAGCTATATCAGACCGCGGCGGAAGGCGGCGGTGTGCGTATTTTTGAAAACGGCGCCAGTTACCGGATAGTCGAACTAACTCCAGGGAACAGCATGGACTGGCTGAAAAACCGGATAGCCCAGGACTATACTGAAAAACAGCGGCTGACTTTAGCGATGGAGCAGTGGTATGCCGGTGGCAAAAATGGCCGGTTTCCGGAGTTTAACCAACTCCATCAAGTAACTACGCGCCTCTCGCATATGGATAGCAGTTATAAGCGTCTGTGGGACACTCACCATGGAGAACCCTAATGATCGATTTACTAAAAAGCAGCCGCGTTATCCTTTATTACAATGGCGCTATCAGCGGCCTGACTTTATTTGTGCAACATCCTGACGAAAGCGTTTGCACACCGTCCCCTTTACCCGCCTTGTCTTCTGTTATCGAACCAGAAGAAATGCCGCTAAACATTATCCACACACTCCCAGAATTTATAGTAAACGCTATCTGCAAGGCCATGGAGTTACCTGAACATATTTTGCAGGCTAATACAGCTTATAGGGAACAGGTTGATACCCCGGGTGGCATCATCACAGTCTATCTGGCTCAATTTAATGCGCTGGATCCACCTCGACAGTTGATGGCTGAAAAAGGTTGTAAATTCAGGACATTGACCGAACTGAGAAACAGGCCGCCTGCGGAAATGGAATTATTGCGTCGAGCCTATGCCCTGGTCATGGAATCATAACGATGTTTGATTTTATTGACGATTATCCAGGCGATAATGCTGTTTACGCTCAGGATGGCTCATACATCCCGGATGCAACAGAGTGTATGCG
>JBAQEN010000451.1:0-7654 GCA_049286765.1 Methylococcaceae bacterium | reverse complement strand
CTTCAGCACAGTGGCGATGGTCACCGCCTCGGCGGGCAAGCCAGTCGGAGCGCCAGCCTGGCCGACCGTGGTCATGCCGGTGCGGATCGGAAGCTCGCCGGTGATGAAGTTGGCGCGGCCCGCCGTGCAGCTGGCCTCGGCGTAGTAGTCGGTGAACAGCATGCCTTCCTTGGCGATCTTGTCGAGGTTCGGCGTCCTGCCCGCCATCATGCCTCGATGGTAGGCGCCGATGTTCCACATGCCGATGTCATCGCCCATGATCACGACAATGTTGGGTTTTTTATCCTCCGCCTGCGTGGTTAATGAAACAAAACAAATGGTCAATGCTAAAAGCACCGATGCCGCAGCGTGAAACAGATGTTGCCGCCGGTGTATTGGAATCATAGTGTTGCTCCTTTCATTGTTGATCGGGAAACGGATTTCTTGCGTTAATGGCAAACGCCCTTAATAATACCAGCGCAGAGAATTTACGCTATTGAACTTTAGGCATAGATAATTTAAAAAACAAGCGAAACTTGCTATTCGAGTTAGGTCAATTTAACGAATACAAAACAGCACAACGAAAGCAGCAAGTTTCGGCAATATGATCCTTTAAAATCACGCCATGACATGCTCAATAACCAGAATGATAACCCAAGCTTTTATTTTTTATGGACGAGCATCCGGATGCCAACATGAATTTCAATCTCTTACGCACAAACAGTAGATGAGCTGGATTACCGTTGGATGGTCGATGATGGCGTCGGCTATCCTGGCTTTGGCGCTGCTGCACCTTTTTATCTGGTTCAATCAAAGGCGGCAATGGGCGCATTTATTCTTCTCGATTGCAGCCGTCGCGGTCGCTGTGATTACCGGCATGGAATTCATGGCCATGCGGGCGATAAACACCGAGCAGATGGCAACATTGCTGCGTTGGGCATACCTTCCTCTTTTCTCACCAAGCCCGTGCATGACAGTGACTTGCTCGAAGCCATCCATGACGCCATCGAGAAGGATCGAATAGTCCGGCACGCACGGGTAAAACTGAGTGGACTTCAACTGCGGTTGGCGACGCTGACACCGCGTGAGCGAGAGGTTCTAAGCCATGTCGTTTCCGGTAAAAAAAACCGGCAAATCGCCGACAATCTCGGTACGGTGGAAAAAACTATCAAGGTTCACCGTGCGAATCTGTTGAAGAACTTAAAAGTGGAATCGCTGGCTGACCTGGTGAAGCTGGCCGAAAAGTTGGGGGTTATATCCTCGCCACTGGACTGAATGATGTAAACTTTGAACGTATTCAGCATTTCCTGTTGCAGGATAGCCCCTGTGCAGTGATATCGGTATCTATGAACGCCAGGACTTTATTCTTGAGAGTCCGGCATACATCGGAAAAGTAAACATAAACATCAAAGTGGGAAACATCCGGCAGCAGACTTTTAATTTTTTGCACAATACGTTTGCTACCGTTCTGATGAGATTAAACATGGATTTATCCCTGAATTGAGAAACAAAGTGTCTTATCAACGATGGTGACAACACAAGCCTTTAAAAATCAAGAATGGATAAAAATTTAGTGAAGCGACATCCGCAAACTGCTAGCATAATTCCAGCAATGCCGTCCGTTAGCTTTTAATCAATAAATACTTCTCCACCGCTATTACGCGCACTGGCAGTGACAAAACTCAACTTGCCAACATGCGCAAATACATGCCTGGCTTGCCGGGTCATTGAATCCGCCAATTCTGCACCATCGATCACACAGAATCCGGTTGGCCCCCATGAGGTTTGTCCGATACCCACTGCGCCTTGCTGAGCTAACCATTGCATCGCATCGGACACTTCAGGGCTGGTAAAAACACCGCCTTGAGCCGAGGCAAAATGCTCGCCAACTGATCGTTGCAAGCGGGTGATTACTTCACCAAATTGTATGATATTATTTTCAGCGACGGCAGGGAGCCCCTGCATAAGTAATAAATAACATAAATACGCAGCTTCCTGTTGGGGAAAGGGAGGTAATTTTTTGAATGCTTTTATTTCTTCTTCACCATGCAGTCCCTGTCCACGTTCATCGAAAACCAGAATAAACCGCCAGGTGCAAGGTATATCCATGTGCACTAGAACGGGAGGTGTGATGGTTTTATCGCCGCGACCTCCATCAACCACCAGTCCGCCTTGTTCAAACACGCCAATCCCAATACCTGAACGCAAACCCCTATCCATAACTGTTGCAATATCGCGAACAGACAATCCCAACCTGTAAAACGCATTGAGCGCTGAACCTATTGCCAGCGACATTTGTGTGCCGGAACCCAATCCTACATGCTCAGGAATAGCGGTTTCAATGGTGATATTGAGTTTATCTGATACGTCTAATGCCTGACACAACGTAGCCAAACATTTATCGGCCCGGCGAGCTGACGGGCCGGTAATGGTGCGCCGTTCAGCGCCCGTTACCGATAAGCGCGTAGCATGTTCATTAAGCGCTACACCAATGCTTCCGAAATGACGGCCTAAGGATCCGCTTAAATCAATAAACCCCATGTGCAATCGGGCTGGAGCAATGACTGAGACTTTAGAATATGGAGCTATCACGTTGATGGTGTATTGTGCTGCAGGAAAGTGCGGAAATTATACCCGATTGCTCTGGTAATGGGTGAACAAAGCGAGGATAGCTTGAAGCCATAGACCCACAGGTGCGAATTTGTAGCGTCTACAGTTAATTTAGCTCAAGCAGACATGCCAAATTATTGATCTTCAAATCACATAGTTCAACAGTCAGCGGATCAACGGGAAATACTGACGGGACAAAAACAGAAAAAGCCCCTGCTCTGGATGCCGCCACGATACCTGTATGTGAATCTTCAATAACCATACACCGCCTGATATTAACGTCTAACAACTCGGCCGCTTTTAAAAAAACATCCGGCGCCGGCTTGCCATAGTGAACATCATCACGGGTAATAACAGTTGAAAACACATCGGCTATCCCCGCCAGCTTCAAACATTCATAAGTATTAAGCGCTCGACTGTTAGTTGCCAGACAATAAGGTATTTGTTGCTGAATAATAGTTTCCAGCACTTGAGTAAAGCCGTGTTTAATCTTTATACCGTGCCTATTGACATAATCGCGCCAACAATTTCCGGCTGTGTCATTAAATATTTCCAGATCAAAATCATCGCCACAGTAAGCCATCAGTTTTAGCTCCACATCATTATAATGCGAGCCTGCGAGAGATCTGCAAAAAGTCAGGGAAAGCTCATATCCCATAGTTCTTGCTGCCTGCCGCCAGGCATTGCAGAAAGTGGTCTCAGTATCCAGAACCAGGCCATCCATATCAAAAATGACCGCTGAAAAATCACTTAGCCTGGGTATGAATGACTTTAATGTATTCGCCATGCGCTTCACGCGTAGATCCGACCACGATACGTTTAACTCCTTGCTCCGACTGTTCCAGTATTCCTGATACCTCCACGATTTCATCATTGATAGCCTGCCCTGTATAGGTTGCCGTAAAACAGACAATAGAGCTGATGTGTTCATGGTCAATTATAAATTCAGCCGGATAATCAAATGCATAGGTATCGTCGACTATCTTGCACTGCAAGGTAATCGCTCCGCATTTTTGATAACTTGTCACACCTGAACGCTTCGTTTCATCAATGAAGTTCAAATCAAACTTTCGCCCGTTAATCACGGCTTTGTTAGTTTTACGTCGTTCATGCCAGACATACTCTGTAAAACTCAAATCACATGACCTGCGCTGATAGGATGCTTGCCATTCTTCGTGATTCAATTCCTGCAATTGTCCTTGCTTGATAAGTTCACGCGTAATGGTCCTTAATTGGTGAAAGATCGGCCTGCCATAGCAAACCAAATCAATATCCGAGTTTTGCTTCTGAACGCCGACCAATAGTGAACCGGTAATGCCGGTTTGCGTTAAATCCAGGCCGTGTTGTTGAAATAACATGCATAAATCAAACAAATCCTGCTCAACTGCATCCTGCTGATTCTTTTGCATGATCTGCTGCAGGCGTTGTTTGGGCCGATGATGGTGAACAATCCGGTCTATGGCCACTGCATGTAACCGGGCATCCAGAACCGGAGAATAATGCAGATAATCGGGATGATGTTGTGCTAAAAACGCATTCGCGAGATCTGTCGTAACCTTTTTCCAGCCGGTATTTTCCTTGACATAACGCAAAAAGCCCAGGGCTTTACCCTGCTCTGTCCCCTGCTCTACTATGGCAAAAATCAGCCCTTCAGCAGTTTCAATAAAATCTTTGGCCTTAAACATCATACTACTCCCGTTATATAACTCCCGATCTCCAGCCGTGTAGGCTGGTCAACGCTTTTCTGCCCGCCTTTTATCGCTTATTCTATTCTTTAGTCAATCAGTCACTGACAAATCTCAATAAGTTCCGCGTCTATATAAAGTTTATTATAAAATTCCTGGAATACACGCAACAAATTTTATTGAAACTCAAAGGCTAATAACCTATGCTCCACTGTTTTGGCTTTAATTCAAAAACCTTACCACGCCCTAAATCACACCCACAGGAGACTGTATGAAGATAGGTATACCAAAAGAAATTCACCCCGGTGAAATGCGTGTAGCCACTACGCCGGAGGCTGCCGCACAAATTATGAAACTGGGATTTTCCGTCAGCATTGAAAGCGGCGCAGGGCTTGGTGCAAATATTCCGGATGAGGCTTATAAGGAAGCAGGTGTTGAAATCGTAGCCGACACCCGGACGCTTTGGAAACAATCCGATATAGTCATGAAGGTTCGCGCCCCGGAACGCAACCTCAAACTGGCAATAGAAGAAACCGATCTATTATCCCCAGGGGCTTGTTTAATCAGTTTTGTCTGGCCCGCACAAAATGAGACATTAATGCAGAAACTGGCGGCTAAACACGCTACCGTGCTAGCCATGGACAGTGTGCCGCGAATGTCCAGAGCGCAAAAGCTGGATGCCTTGAGTTCCATGGCCAATATTGCCGGCTACAGAGCCATCGTTGAAGCCGCGCAATATTTCGGGCGTTTTTTTACCGGCCAAATCACCGCCGCGGGTAAAATACCGCCCGCCAAGGTGCTGGTCATCGGCGCGGGTGTAGCGGGTCTTGCGGCCATTGGCGCGGCAAAAGGCATGGGCGCCATTGTCCGGTCATTTGATACCCGGCCCGAAGTGAAAGAGCAAATTGAAAGTATGGATGCCGAATTTTTGATGCTGGATTTCAAGGAAGAAGGCGGAGGAACCGGCGGTTATGCCAAAACCATGTCCAAGGAATTCATTGAAGCCGAAATGGCATTATTTGCGGAGCAAGCGAAGGAAGTCGACATAATCGTCACGACTGCGCTCATTCCCGGTAAACCCGCGCCAAAATTAATCACCAAAGCCATGGTTGAATCAATGAA
The DNA here is from genome assembly GCA_049286765.1 of Methylococcaceae bacterium. Classification (GTDB taxonomy): domain Bacteria; phylum Pseudomonadota; class Gammaproteobacteria; order Methylococcales; family Methylomonadaceae; genus JAGXGJ01. The sequence continues at coordinate 2,258 of JBAQEN010000451.1, read as the reverse complement.
ACCCGGCAGTGTGATTGTGGATTTAGCTGCCGAGCAAGGCGGCAACTGCGAACTGACTGAAAAAGATCAGGTGGTGGTAAAACATGACGTGACCCTTATCGGTTATACCAATTTACCCAGCCGCTTAGCCAACCAGTCCAGCCAGCTATATGCAACCAACCTGCGGCATTTATTAACCGAACTTTGCCCCGAAAAAAACGGCGTTATCAACGTCAATATGGATGATGAGGTGATACGCGGCACCACCGTCATAAAAGAAGGCAATATCACCTGGCCGCCACCCGCACCCAAACTCTCGGCTGCCCCGGCTCCGCAAACGGAAGCGCCGGCTTACCCGTCGGTACTGGAGCAACAAAAAAAATCAATTATCCATCCTGTTATTAAACAACTCCTGCCGTTAATCATTGCCGGATTGGTTTTGTTCGGTATTGGCGCTGTCGCCCCTGAATCATTTATGACGCATTTTACCGTCTTTGTGCTAGCCTGTTTCGTGGGTTATCAAGTGATCTGGAATGTCTCGCATTCACTGCATACTCCTTTAATGAGCGTAACCAATGCCATTAGCAGCATTATCGTTATTGGCGCATTAGTGCAGATTTCTACACTCAACTCGACCGTAACTATTCTTGCGGGTGTGGCTACACTTTTAGCATCTATCAATATTGTCGGAGGCTTTTTAGTCACCCGCCGTATGTTAGAAATGTTCAGAAAATAACAGGAGATCACAATGTCCCACAGTTTAGTTACAATGTCTTACATTGTCGCCGCCATTCTGTTCATTCTTAGCCTGAGCGGTTTAAGCAACCAGGAAACTGCACGCAAAGGCAATTATTACGGCATGTTAGGTATGGCGATTGCCATTATCGCTACGACATTAAGCGGATCGGTTACCGTTTACGCAATTTTAATCCCGGCATTAATCGTCGGCGGAGGCATAGGCGCCAGAGCAGCGTTGAAAGTTGAAATGACGCAAATGCCGGAACTGGTTGCCATCATGCACAGCCTGGTTGGTATGGCTGCGGTTTTGGTCGGTTACGCCAATTTTATGGACAGCACGATTACCATCGCTGGCGTAGAAAAAACCATCCACGAAATGGAAATTTATATTGGCGTTCTCATTGGCGCCGTTACTTTTTCAGGCTCAGTGATTGCATTTGGCAAGCTCAGCGAAAAAATAAGCGGCAAACCGATGTTATTGCCCGGCCGCCACTGGTTTAATCTGGCCTTATTGATTGCCGCTATCGTTCTGGGCGCTGTGTTTTTACAACAAGTTGAAAGCGGTGGCAATGCCATCCTGCCTTTAGCCATTATGACGGCTATTGCCATAGTTTTTGGCATACACATGGTCATGGCGATAGGCGGGGCGGATATGCCGGTGGTTATTTCTATGCTCAACAGCTATTCAGGGTGGGCTGCGGCTGCTACGGGCTTTATGTTAAGTAACGATTTGCTGATTGTTACCGGTGCATTAGTCGGCAGCAGCGGCGCGATACTGAGTTACATCATGTGCCGCGCAATGAACCGGCATTTTCTCAGCGTGATTGCCGGGGGTTTTGGTACGGCTTCAGGTGCTGAAGCCGCCGCCATTGAAGGCGAGGTACAAGCCATCGACGCCGAAGAAGCCGCGCAATTACTGCAAGCCGCAAAAAATATCATGATTATCCCAGGTTACGGTATGGCGGTCGCGCAAGCTCAACATACCGTTAATGAAATCACCAAACTGTTGCGGGATAAAGGCAAAAAGGTGCGTTTCGGCATCCATCCGGTCGCAGGCCGTATGCCCGGCCATATGAATGTACTGTTAGCAGAAGCCAAAGTGCCTTACGACATCGTTTTTGAAATGGATGAAATCAATGATGATTTTACCAATGTTGATGTGTCCATTGTCATCGGAGCCAATGATATTGTAAATCCGTCGGCGCTCAATGATCCCAACAGCCCGATTGCCGGTATGCCGGTACTGGAATGCTGGAAAGGTGAAACCACGATCGTGCTTAAACGCAGTATGGCATCGGGTTATGCAGGCGTGGGTAATCCCTTGTTTGTGCTTGAGAATACCCGCATGTTATTTGGCGATGCCAATACGACGATGCAGGCGGTGTTGAAGGCGTTGAAGGGGTAAGTTTAAATATCAGATGTAGGATGCGGCGAGCCTTGGCGAACCGCATCGCTCAAATAAGCACAAGTGATGTTGGTGTTATTATTCTGGTGTTAGGGTTTACGAATTGTACGCTTGACACTTTATTAGTAAATGGAAG
>JBAQEN010000450.1:0-4818 GCA_049286765.1 Methylococcaceae bacterium | reverse complement strand
AAGCCAATGTAATTATCGACAAACTCCTTGAGGATGGAGCCCAGGCGTATGAAGAAGCGGTCCGAGGTCGAAAACGCCAGATCTGAGAGATCGATAGCAACAGGGTGCGTCGTCACCAGGTAGCGGTTGCCGATATAACCAACTATAAAGGCAATGACCAGTGCAAGGCTCAATTTCCCAGACGACCTGGCCTTACCGGTAGCCGCGATGACTAGCGCCAGTGGAAGCAGCACAAATAACGCTCTCATCGGTGCTTCCACGGCCATTAAAAAGACGACCGAGGCGGCGAGTACCAAACTGCGCCATTCCTTGTGCAAGCAGGCGCGGTAAGCGTGGACAGCGATCATCAAGATGAAAACAACATTGGCCAAATGCGATTGTTCTCCGAGCACGTAACCGGCTTCGTTTACGCCTAGGGGAAGAAAAAACAGGACAGTCAGAAACAAGGACTTAACCCAGTGGCGGAACACTGTTTCAAGGGTTAGAAAGGCAAGCAAGAAAAACACTGAGAAGCTGATAGCCGATCCTATCACATAGGCGGTATAGCCATTCAGTCCGAGTTTCAATACTAGAGCAATGAACAGGTTTGCGCGAAACAGTATGAGCTGATTGCCATAGTAGAAGTCATGCGGGAGCAAGCTCATTTCGTCGGCCATGGCCTGCGCTAAAACCTGAATCGCTGCACTGTCTGAGTGAAAAAATACGGGGTAGTAGCAGGCATAGAAGGTTATACCGAAAGCCAATCCCATTAACCAGACCAGAACAATCACCGCCCAGCGACTGCTCCACGAGGTACTCCTTGAATCATTCTTGATAGTGTTAAGGTAATTCATTGTTTCAATTATTTTATGTCCTTTCTGTTCGGATGCCTGTTTTTTACCAGCAAACCTTGGGTGACGATGGCATTTCGAGAGGTCTTCCAATTTAACGTCTTATTTACTGCTGAGATGTTGCCGGAAGATACAAGCCACATTAAAAAAACCTAGAACATGAAAAAAATCGACTTGTACAAGAACATTGAGTTTCAGGAAGTACGGTCTCATTGGTCCGCTACTTCAATAAAATCCTTAATAAACTCAAGACGTCCGGATTTATTCGGCAAACATAGCAGATTAATAAATCCCATAGCCACCGGAGATATATCGCTGTTTATTCGTGTGTGCAATCGATCTTCTGTAAGTGGTACAAGCTTTGGATACCCTTCGCTTAATTCATACAAACTGTACTCAAGTGAAACCAGCCATTTCCATAGCTCTAGCGGATCATCTCCGGCTTTGACCAAGCCAAAAGGCCAAAATTCTAATATCAAAATTGGACGCCAACCTTCTTTGAATAGATTAGCGGCTCCACGCAGAATACGAGCCTCGGAGCCTTGTGTGTCTGACTTTACAATAGTTGGTTTATGAACACTTTTCGCAAAAAGAGAATCTAATGTTCTTACTTGAACATTTATCGATTCACGTAGTGTTCCGTCGCAAAAAAGCCTATGGTCACCCAGGTTGTTTTCAGAAATAAATAGCTTGGCATTTTCTTCTCGATCTCCCAAGGCAATATTCATTAACTTAACCGCACCAACGTCACCAGACATTGCTACATTCTTTTTCAGAAGCGTCAAATTGGTCTTATCGGGCTCGAATGAGATAACTCTCCCCTCTTCACCTATTAACCTGGAGGCAATAACAGTGTACCAACCAATATTGGCGCCTAAATCCAAAATAAAATCACCATGTCTACAAAGTCGGCAAAATATTTCTGTTTCAAATGCTTCCCATATTCGATCGCGCTCCAAATCGCCGGATATAAATTGATCGTTGTCGGCATGAATTGCAAAATCGAATAGCCCCACTCTTGGCGTATTCGCCTTGATAAGTTTGTACTTTAAATCGATATTTTTTCTCAGTTCCTGTTTTAACCATTTCAGGCTGGCATTATGCCCTTTTGAACACGAAGTAAGCCAATAACGCGGCGGCTGATATAATTTATTGATGGGGGTAAGGGTGAAATTCTCTATTAGGTCATTTCTGACAAAAAATGCATTCGCACCGCTAAGGTTGCAGCAAACCAGTGAGTATTCAGTCAAAGTTTCTACCCATGATTGCAGAGACGCTCCAAAGTAATCATCACCAGCCCATGTATGATCCGAACGATAGTCCATTGCAAGGCGGCTAGGCGGGACAAATTTTGCGTTGTATTCGACACAAATTAACTTGGGTGACGTCAATTGAAAAACCATTGGTAACAAGTGGATATCATTCCCGTCGACATCGAGGGAGAAAAAATCCAGTTCATTTGTATCAAGAAAACGCAGAGCTCGTTCAACCAGGCTAACGATATTATCTTTAGTAACAAAACTCTGATGGATACACAATTTATTGAAATTAAGCCCTCCCAGCTGATTTTCAATGACTTGAATTTTCTCTATATCGCCATCCACCCAGAATCCCGAATATCCATCCAGCAATAACTGGTGGGTATTATTTTCGGTTCCGTTAGAGCAACCAATTTCTATGAATGTCTTGGATAATTCAACTTTCTTCGAAATTCTGGAAAGGCATTCTCGAATGATTCCGTCTTCATCGCACTGTGAATAGGTTGCCCAACCAGACAAAAGTGGGTTATTGGGCGTTTCTAGCCGGATTTTGTCGCGCAACCTTTCTAAGGTTGCATTTAAATGGTCTTGTTCAAAGTTATGCATGTAAAATTTTTATGTTTTAAAAAGATTAATCCAGTGAGATGGAAGATACTGAATAATTAGTATGCACCACACCCCAAAGATCTTTACCGGTCTTTTTGTTTGGGAAGCGGACGGAAAACCGGGCTCCGCCAGCGCAATAATCCAGCAGACTTTCTATCAATGTTTGTCCATAATTCTGAGGATGTTCAGTTAACACTCCAATCCCCGCAACAAGACCATATTCGCCCGGGTTAAGAGGGTTCATGAAGGTGAACTCAATTACTTGCGGGATATGGGAAGGCGCACTGGAAGCGTAGATGCTATGCGATGCAGAACTAAAATGAAGCAACTGTTTTCCACTGGAGTCTGTGATTCCTAATGTTAATGCACTTTGCGCGGGTGGCTTTGATTCGACATGGAAGAAAACGCGAACACGAGTTTTCACATCGAACGGAATACTATCGGTTTCAAATCCGTTATCATCCACAACCACAATGTTATCAATGCGAATCTCACCACTACCCGATCTTAATGGTTCTACCCGTTCTTTGAAGGCTTTGAATCCCAGGTCATCGATTACTACATGCGAATTAACCGGTTTTTCAACTGTCATTGAAGTCTGTTCATAATTATCCTGGCCTTGCAAGCCAGCCCGAACCATTCGGCTAAAGACTTCACTTTGATAGGCAGCTCCAACAGCGGTGGAAGTTCCAGCTAGCCGAAACTTACCCTTCTCTAGCCAAATCCCCTCATTACAAAGCGAGCGAATCGCATCAGCTGCATGTGTTACATAAATAAATGTTATCCCTTGGTCCAGCATTGAGCGAATTTTGTGAAGACATTTATTTTGAAAATAGGCATCTCCAACACTCAATGCCTCATCCACAATAAGGATATCAGGCTGTACATATACGGCGCAGGCAAAGCCAAGCCTAACAGCCATTCCGCTACTGTATGTCTTGACCGGGTGCTCTATGGCATCCCGCAGCTCGCTGAACTTGATGATTTCAGGAAGGGCTGCATCGATCTCGTCGCGATGCATCCCGTGCAGCATACAAAATTGCCGGATATTCTCTTGCCCAGGCAGTTCCGGATTAAACCCTGCTCCCAACTCAAGCAAGGCTGAAACACGGCCACGCACGTCTACTGTTCCCGTTGTGGGCGTAAGCACCCCTGCCAACACCTTGAGCAGTGTGCTTTTTCCACTGCCATTCTCGCCGACAATACCCAAGCGGCCGCCCTTTACAAGGGAGAACGAGACATCATCAAGCGCACGCGTTTCACGAGAGTAGCGTTTACGTCCTCCCGAAATGATTTCTAGCAACCGATGACGAGGCGTTGGATACGTGTGGTAAAGCTTACTTACATTAGCCAGTTTGATAACAGGCGTATTTTCTTTGTCAGTCATAATATTTTTAGGTCTTAAAGAATCAGATCACGTCAGCAAAACCTGGCTGAAGTTTGCGAAATACAAAAAAACCCGCAGCAAATGTCAGAGAGGCAAAAACACTCATTGCGCCAATCACTTCCCAGGAAACCGCAGCGCTGCCAAAAACGGCATGCCTGGATGACTCTACAAGATAATAAAAAGGATTAAAGTTCATGATGATATTTCTTACCCACAGTGCGCCGCCATCTTCGACCAAGGTTGCCGGGTAGAGAATTGGAGTCAGCCAGAACAAAATATTGATGCAGACCGGGGTGGCTTGGGCCAAGTCAGGTACATAAACCGATAGAGCAGAAACGGCATAAGCAATTCCGATTGTGATGACCATCGAGATGAGCCAAATGACCAGAAATACCCAGGCTGTATTGGCGGGTGGAACATCCAGATGCCACATCAGGTAACTGGTAATCAGCAAAATTATTGCCTGGCTCAATAGCGCAGACACCAATGGCACTAAGGGCAGCACCCATGAAGGGAAGGCAATTTTGTTGATCAGATATCCATATTCTCTTAATATGCCGGGGCTGCGTCCAACCACTTCAGAAAATAGCGACCACAACGAAAAGGGAACAAAATAAAACAAGGCAAAAGGAACATCACTGTATCGCGCGCCCATCCGCCCGGTCATCAAGATTGAAAATACGATGACATTGATGAGGGCATACAACAACGGTACGCCAATATTCCAGGCCATACC
>JBAQEN010000449.1:0-3022 GCA_049286765.1 Methylococcaceae bacterium | reverse complement strand
TTTGTAGCGGCGTGATGTCATGTTTTTATGCAATTCATTATATTTATCAATGAAATACATTATACCATGCGGATGATGAAATAATACTTTCACAGTCTCAGACGTTAAAAACCACATATGGTTTGCTTGGACTCCATGACTATAAAGGCGTTTTGACTTCAATCTGGTTAACACCGGAACAGTGCGCAACAGCGTATAAAACGCTTAATTTTGCATGGCGTAACGAATGGGAATTTAGTCATGAGGCTGTCGTTTATGTTGATGATAGCGACGATTATCTATTTTTAGACTTATCACTCTAGCGTAGGGCCAAGATCAGCGAATACCGGCGGGTGGCTCAATGCGTGTTGGGCGGGTATTTGGGGAAGCTTTACCAAAGAAAAAAGCATGTTGGGGCACGGGGTAAACTCGGCTATTTATTTGGGGACATAGACAATGCGAGATGCCAGTTTGAAGCCTATGAAAAATCAATCTGGATGAACTGTGTTGAGTCACGCTTTAGAAGCGAGTACCAGAAAAAGATTTTGCCAGTCTTTGGGGAAGTGTTATCGAGTCAAACTGCTCCAAAATCGAAGTACCCAGTACAGCCCAGTACATACTCGGTACACACGGTACATATCAATAAAAACAATTACTTATGATTTTTTACTCGGTACAAACCCCGGTACAAAAACGGGTTTTGTACCAGGCTGGTACAAGATAATGATTAACGCCGGAATCGGCAGGGGGAAATATGAGCGCAGTGGTAAACAAACAGGGTTATACAGTCCATTCCTGGCAATCACCGACCTTCACGCGCAAGAAGGGGGCGAAATATAGCGATCTTTCCTGGAGCGAACAGGCCATGAGTAGCGAAATGCTTTGTAAACTTAAACATGACATGTCCGGTATTCAATCTGAACTGATAGCGTTGTTCAACGCCAATAGAAAAAACCTGCCAAAAAACTGTGAGCTTATGAGTGGCGGCGTGCACGGTCATTTTTTCAACTGCCCTAATGCACTGGCGGATAAGGTCGAATCGCTGATTAAATCATTACACGCTGAATTTATGGCTCAGGTTTATTCTGGCTGTGCGTAATACAACAGACCCAGCTAAAATCGAAATTGGAGAAAGAAGATGAACGTTATTGAAAAGAAGTTTAAAACCCATAACTGGGCCAATGCGCTTTTGCTGGAGGCCATAGAAGATGTTGATGGTCATTTAGGCGAAGGCTACGCGGCCAAACACCCGGAACTCATTGCCGCCTATCTGAACGCGGCGGGCGCTGATAATTCGGAGATAGCGCGCTGTTTAACAGAAATCAACGAAACACTACAACGGATTTACCGGCGTTTTGACACCTTTGCAGACGGTTGTTAGTGTTGTGGGCGCCCATGAATTGACTTTTTAGCAGTGCGGGCAGATATTCGGGTTGAGGAGACCCAGGGCGGGGCGTTAAGCCGCGCATTTCATTATATTTTTTGGAGCAAAAAACATGAATTTGATAAATCGGGCGCATAACGCCACAAAATTTTTAAACACACACGCGGGATCCGGTATGGATTTAACCCATGAACCGCCTGGCCTATCCAGTTTTATAAGCCGCTTAACAAAGCTTCAAGATAAAACCAAGGCCTTGCTGGATAAATCATCAACGGATGCTTTTGTTACGATTGATTATGAATTTGGTCAATTGAAGAGGGAATATCAGGAAATGGCGGGCGGCGATGGCAATAAATCCCAAACCCTTTTTCAGTGCGGGCAAATGTTGGGGCAGTATGAAAGCATGCTCAACGAAATAAACCCGCTGAAGTATATTTAATTGATGTGTTTTAAACGCGCTGCTTGGCCATATGCCGGGCAGCGCCTTCCCATTACGAACCAGGAAATTACCATGAACAAAGAATACATCACCAGAAAAGCCAGTGTAGCGGCGCTAAATGAGCAAATTACACAAAAGGGCGAGGAAATCCGCGAGTTGAAAATCGAAATTTCCGAAGTCGAGGAGGTAGTCAGATCCGCATCAGAACGGCTAAAATCCGAGGAAATAGGCCACGCCACATCATCAAAATTGAGCGTTTTAAAACGAAAAATGACTCTTAATGAGTTCAGAGACCAAAAAGCGCACCTGGCAGACTGGCGGAAAAAACTGCCTGAACTCAATGCGGCGCTGGAAAATCTGAACCAGGAATTGCATTTTTTACAAACCGATCTTGTCCGTGAACGGACGCTTCTCATAGCCGCGCGTTCTGAAGTCATGGCCGAATTGGTTGATAAGGAACTTAGGGAATTTACAACTGCTTCTGGCGAAAAGTTTAAAAACCTCACGCTAGCGATAATTGCCCAAAGTGGCAGAAACAAGCCGTTTTCAACGGGCCAAATGAAATCATATATGGATTCGCTATATCGAGCAATTTGTGAAACCGTTATGCCTAGTGTGTTTGGCGCCGATATTCCCGATTCGCACGAGGCCAGCAAAATCATTAATGAAACTCTTGAGCGTGAGATTGAGCGTGAGGCGGCATAAATCAAAATGGCGCATACCCGACGCCTAAAATTGGCCGCAAAAAAACTCTATTTGAGCGGCTTGAGCATTGACGATATAGCGCACGAATTAAAAATCAGCGTTGATACGCTTTATCGATGGCGGCGCAAATTCGCCTGGCAGGACGAATTAAGATTTACTGACGAGGAGGTAATCGCCATACGGATAAAAAATCTTGCTGATAAAAACATAAAAACATAAAAACATTTGAAGAGGTTGAAAAATTAATTTACTTGATTGTCTCTTATGGGAATTTAAAAATTAAACGTGCTACAGCCCAGCGAATACGGGCAGAGAGGGCGGTTTTATGAGAAACATTTCAAGAATTACGAAAAAGTGGACGAAAACCGCGCGGGCGAGGAGGAGTGATTTACGGGCCTTGTGGGGCGCAACACAACCAACCTGTCACGCCACAAAGTGACCTTTTGGTGGACTTTTGAAGGGCAAAGTGGACTTTTGGTGGACTTTTAAAAGGCAAAAGTCCACTCAACAAACCC
>JBAQEN010000448.1:0-1617 GCA_049286765.1 Methylococcaceae bacterium | reverse complement strand
AGTGTTCTGATAATACGCCACCCGCCTACCGCCGTACCCAGTGCCATGATCAAAGCGCAAGCAAAGACGATCCAGGTATCGATGTCTTTTTCCCCACCATCCGGCCGTAAGAATTCAGCCCAGGTCGGCAACTGATCGAGCGTACCGGCGCTGTTCGCGGCAAAAATTGCCAGGGCGATGATACCCATGGTTTTTTGCGCATCGTTGCTGCCATGCGCAAATCCCATATAACCTGCAGACAAAAGCTGGGCTTTCCCGAATACAGCATTAATCCATTTCGGGCGCGCCACACGCGCCATGACACCGCCTGCAGAATTCATGCCGCTAATGATAGCCATCAAGCCACCCATGATAACGATACCTAAGGTAAAACCGGCGACCGGCGAACTGACCATGGGGATCACTACTTTCCACAATATCCCTTTGCTTTCGGTCCAGACTGCCGCAGTTTTTGACCATATCAACACATCGAAATTATTTCCTCCAGCCGCAAGCGCTGCGCCGCATAAGCCGCCGATCAAGGCATGACTGGAAGAGGACGGCAACCCCAATGCCCAGGTAATAAGGTTCCAGATAATCGCGCCGGTCAGCGCACAGATCAGAACTTCGGAGGTAATATTCACCAGGCCGGTATCCACCAATCCCGACGAAATGGTTTTGGCAACGGCCGTACCCGAAAATGCACCGACCAGATTGGTGACTGCGGCGAGCATTACCGCCTGCGTTGGGGTTAATACTTTTGTGGCAACAACTGTGGCAATAGAGTTCGCGGTGTCGTGGAACCCGTTGATGAACTCGAATACCAGCGCTACCAGGATGACAAGCAAGAGCAAAGTCAACATGAAAATCCTTTTATGAATTTTTTAAGACGATGTGGTAGATGACATTGCCCGCATCACGGCAGCGGTCAATCGCTTTTTCGAGGATTTCAAACAAATCCATTTTTACCAAGTAACGAATCGGATCGGTTTCATTGGCATAGGCATCCCGGTACAACTCAAGTATTTGACGATCAGCTTCGGCTTCAATGGTTTGCAGCTGATCGTTTAATTTTTTGATTTCGTCCAAATCCATGCCTTTACGTAACAGTCCGACCATTTGTTCCAAAACTTTGCAGGCTTGTTCCAGCATCGCCGCACGGCTGGTGAAGTCCACATCACCCATACGGCCCAAGGCTAACGTATACCGCTCCGCAAACTTCTCCACGATCTTGGGAATTTTGTAAAGGGCGTTGTTAAGGTCTTCAATATCTTCACGATCGAGCACGGTAACAAAAGTATTGACTAATTCCTCACTGATTTGTGCGAATAAATTCTTTTCCCGGCGACGCGCCTGTTTAAATTTTTCCAATGATTGTTGCGTCGCTGGGGTACTTAGAAGCTCGATCAATGCCTTTGCTGACGAACGTGCGGACTCGGCACTGGCTTCAAGCAAGCCATAGAATTTATCGCCTTTGCCGAAGATGGTTTGCAATGAGAACATGGTGTTTCCTTATTTATGAGCCATAAGGCGTCTATTATTTTTATTCTTTAATTATCGCATAATAACGTTCTTAAACATCAAAAGTTCTTTGGTTATTCACGAGATACGATTAGGACTGGGAGCAAAGAATTGGCT
>JBAQEN010000447.1:0-6093 GCA_049286765.1 Methylococcaceae bacterium | reverse complement strand
TTTAAATATCATTAACAACGACGGCAATATTAATCACCGCGATCCAGTGCATTCTTGTTCACCTGTTTGAGTTTTGACTGACTACATCCATAAATAACAACGCCTCTTTTTCGTGCGTTGTTTTGTACAAACCCAATAAATATCGCCAACCTTAACGTTTAGCAAAACAGCCCATTATTGATACGAGCAAATCATAAATAGCGAAACGGTGCTCTTCATATTTCTCAACAACATTGATATGACTCATTTAGGACCTTTGAACAAACCTAAATGTAATACAAAGGATTTATGCAATTCCTACACCAACATAAGTACCGCTTTATCAAAATAATCATCCAAGAATAACAAAGAGGCCAATTTCTCAAAATCACGCAACACCGTATTGCCAAAGCACTTGAACCAAAAAAGGAACTGAGATCAGAAAAATTCTATCCAATTGAAATATATAACAATATTACAATCATTATCGATTGTCATTGTGGTAAAAATTACCCACCTTCAAAATTTATGATTAAATGTTATAGATAGATTTTTAATTCCGGTTTCAAAATTCAGACTGAACGACAAAAACTAAGCTCTTGAAAAATCTATTGTGGTGCAAGCTGTGTGAAAAATGAACCAAATTGTTGATTTATTTTGTTCTTCGACAGTTACCCTGTTCGGTCGGCGGCAACTATCCGTACCCGTGCACTGCACCTGATTTAAGTCTAGCCTATGTTCACGGATGTAATAACCCTGAGTGGTTGGGATAGCGCCTTCCGGCACTTCCCTCTGGTCGCTGTTGTAGACACCCTCAACATGAAACTATTGGCGTCCATGTGCCCGGCTTTGCGGAATTATCCCAATTGCTTGATTAACAAAGTGAATTGAAGTTTCCCAGTATTTGAGTATTTTATGTAGCCTCAACGCGGTCAAAATTGTGGATTTTAAAAAGTGCGGGAAACCAGAATTTATACGAGTTATTTGAATTCCAATATTCCACACCCGTGACTGCGTGGAATATTCAAAGAAAACGTATACAAGTGGGAGTAGCTATAAACGATACAAACCCTGTGTAAAATATCCATCCTATATAAGTAACCGGATTAGGTTTTTTAATAATCGGGGAAATTCAGTTTCCTTTAAAATCATAACCTTAACACATTTTCTAACGAAATCATATCATTGCTGATAACTGTGTTTAATCGAGGTACCGAGATAGATTCAGGCAAGCCCAATTCATCAACTATACCTGCTATGAGACCGTGAGAACCAGGTTGTAACAACCATAAAAAAGTCTCCGTTCATGCCTGCATCCAGAGTGCGTAATTGGTTACACACGGTTAATAGCATTTTTTATCTTGTTTGGGGTGGAAGGTAAGGCAAAGGAAAATCAAGCGGTAGAAAAACTCGTTCCAGGTTACACAAGAACCGGTGAAACTGTAAATAATGGATTGGCTAATGCTAGGCCTGAACAATATATCTGATCGAAAAGCCCATCTTTTTTGCTGTGCTGAAACAGATTTCAGTTATATTTTCAGCTGGCAAAAGCAGCCAAATAGACTAATTGTAAGGCTGTTTTTCATAGAAAAACAAATCGTTATGAAGAACGCAAAATAATATAAGGAATAAAAAAGATCATCCATGATTTTCGATCGACTTGATGTTGCTTTGATCAGTCATTAATCCATTATTTCAAAATTTTCCCTTGCTGCATCGACTCGATCACGTAATTCCTTACCGGGTTTAAAATGTGGGACATGCTTCTCTGACAAAGCTACAGTTTCACCTGTTTTTGGATTTCGGCCCATTCGTGGTGAACGCTTGTGTAAAGAAAAACTGCCAAAACCTCTAATCTCAATCCTTTTACCAGAAGATATTGCCTGATTCATTTTTTCTATGATGCATTTTACCGCCAGTTCAACATCTTTCAGTGCCAGATGAGGTTGTTTTTTAGCAAGTGCTTCAATTAATTCTGATTTTGTCACATTCTATCCTATAAGAAAGAATAAAATCAGAGGGTATGCATCAAAACATACCCTCCTCATGGCCTTTATTTTTCCATTTGCTTAAATATATCAGCGAATGTAGGTGTTCCAACTGATTGTTGAGAATGATCTTTAATAGAATGAGTCTCTTCGTCGTGCTCTTTCGCTTTAATTGACAGGGAGATTGATTTGCTTTTCTTATCTACCCCGATAAATTTAGCTTCAAGTTTATCGCCTTCTTTCAATAATGTGCGAGCATCCTCTACGCGATCGCGCTGAATCTCAGAGGCGCGTAAATAACCTTCAACATTATCCGCTAAAGTAACAACGGCGCCTTTCGCATCAACTTCTTTAATGGTGCCTTTTACCAAACTGCCTTTTTCATGAGTAGCCAGGAAATTTTGGAAAGGATCTTGTTCGAGTTGCTTGATACCTAATGAAATACGCTCACGTTCAGAATCAACTGCTAAAATAACAGTTTCCAGTTCATCTCCTTTTTTGAACTCGCGAACGGATGTTTCCCCATCATCTGCCCAGGAAATATCAGACATGTGTACAAGACCATCAATTCCGCCATCCAGTCCAATGAAAATACCAAAATCAGTAATCGATTTGATCTTTCCAGAGATTTTATCGCCTTTATTATGAGTTGCGGCAAATTCATCCCATGGATTGGTTTTACACTGCTTCATACCTAAAGAAATACGACGACGTTCTTCATCGATTTCCAAAACCATAACCTCTACTTCATCCCCTAATTGGACGAGTTTAGATGGATTCACGTTTTTGTTAGTCCAGTCCATTTCAGAAACGTGTACCAGCCCTTCGACGCCTTCTTCAATTTCAACAAAGCAACCATAATCTGTCAAATTATTTACTTTACCAAATACGCGTGTGCCTGCTGGGTAGCGTCTAGCAATATTTTGCCATGGATCCTCGCCCATCTGCTTCATACCCAATGAAACACGGTTTTTATCCTTATCGTATTTCAGGACCTTAACTTTAATCTCCTGACCAATTTCAACGCACTCAGAAGGGTGACGTACACGACGCCAAGCCATATCGGTGATATGTAACAAACCATCAATACCGCCCAAATCGATGAATGCGCCGTAATCAGTCAGGTTTTTAACGGTACCGGTAACAATTGCACCTTCTTCCAGTGTTTTCAGTAATTCTTCTCTTTCAGCGCTGTATTCTTTTTCTACAACGGCGCGACGAGACAGAACAACGTTATTGCGTTTTTGATCAATCTTTATAACCTTAAATTCCAGATCACGATTTTCCAAGAAAGTCGTATCTCTGATCGGACGAACATCAACCAATGATCCAGGTAAGAAAGCACGTAAAGCTCCCACAGCTACAGTGAAGCCACCGCGAACTTTACCATTAATACGGCCAATGATGGTGGCTTCTTTTTCAAAAGCAGTTTCAAGTTCAGACCAAGCTTTGTTTTTCTTCGCTTTATCTCGGGAAAGAAGAGTAGCACCTAAACCGTCTTCAAATAAATCAAGGGCAACTTCAACTTCGTCGCCAATCGCAACTTCTAATTCGCCGTCGTTGTTCAGAAACTGCCATTTTGGAATGACGCCTTCGGATTTAGAATGCGTACTGACGATGATCATATCGTTTTCGATATCAATCACTGTACCCATCAACATGGCACCGGGACTCATTTTGGTCTTGGTTAAACTTTCTTCAAGTAATGTAGCAAAGCTTTCGCTCATTTTATAATTTCCCAAGTTTGCCTATACTCGAACAAACCTTTTCTTTATCAAAGTTAAAAAAAACCACATTTAATATAAAATGCGGCCACACAAAAATCCTCAGCGGATTAAATTTAGCACTTCTTCAACCACAGCCTCTATAGACATATCGGAAGAATCAATATAATACGCATCACTCGCCATTGCTAATGGAGCCGTTTCACGCTCCATATCGCGGCGATCGCGTTCTACTATTTCATTTGTTATTTTTATTAGATTAGCATCAATTTCTTTTTCTATCAACTGTTTATATCGTCTTTCGGCTCTTTTTGCTGCGCTGGCGGTTAAAAACACTTTATTTTCGGCATCAGGGAAAATCACTGTACCCATATCACGGCCATCAGCAACCAGCCCGGGTGCTTGTCTGAAATCCTGCTGTTTCTGTAATAATGCCCGTCTGACGTCAGGCATTGCGGCGATCTGTGAAGCGATACTACCGGTACTTTCAAGTCCTAATTTCTTGGTGATATCCTCGCCATTGAGCTTAACGGCCAATTCATCACCACACTCAAATTCTAACGTCATAACTTGCGCCACTTTAACAATCTCACTTACATTTGCCAAATCAATTGAGTCATTTTGCAATGCGATAGCCAACGATCGATAAATAGAGCCACTGTCAAGGTAATTCCAGCCCAGTTTTTTTGCTACCAAGCGGCTGACTGTACCTTTGCCGGCTCCACTAGGGCCATCAATAGTTAAAACGGGGATATGCATCAGGATTCCTCGGCAACTGATCCCTTCGTTGCTCTACCTCCTGCATCCTTGCAGTCGTCGCAAACCAAAGCTAATCCCAGGCGTTTTACCAAATCTTTAAACTCGGGAAAGGAAGTGTTCACATTAGCACAATCCAGAATGGTAATCGGCATATTAGCACGTAATCCCGCAATCGAAAAAGACATAGCAATGCGATGATCGCCATGCGAAGTCACGACCCCGCCACCAATTGAACCGCCCTGAATAATCATACCATCAGCAGTCGGCTGAGCGTCCACACCCAATATTTGCAATCCGTCAGCCATTACCTGAATCCGGTCTGACTCTTTAACCCTAAGTTCTTCCGCGCCGCTTAATCGTGTTTGCCCTTCCGCACATGCAGCTGCAACAAATAATACGGGAAATTCATCAATGGCCAGCGGTACTAATTCTTCAGGAATATCTATACCTTTTAATGGACTGTAAATAACATGTAGATCGGCAACAGGTTCTCCACCAACTACCCGCTGATCAAGTACTTCAATCTTCGCACCCATCAATCTGAGAATATCAATAACACCGGTGCGCGTAGGATTGATACCCACATGTTTTAACAACAAATCAGAGCCAGGCGCAATCGATGCTCCGACTAAAAAAAATGCCGCCGACGAAATATCACTGGGCACATCGATATCCGTCGCCTTCAAATGACCTTCAGAAGTAATGCTGACTTTACTACCCTGTTTCTTGACAGGATATGAAAATCCGGACAACATCCGTTCAGTATGATCGCGTGTCGGTGCAGGTTCAGTAACACTGGTTTCACCTTCGGCATACATGCCTGCCAGCAACAAACACGATTTTACCTGTGCGCTTGCCATTGGCATAACGTAATCAATGCCCTTCAATTTCCCGGCTTGACCGGTAATATACAGCGGCGCCGTCCCCTTTTCAGAGGTTTTTATATCGGCCCCCATTGCCGCTAATGGCTCAGTCACCCGTTTCATAGGTCTGCCCGACAAAGACTTATCGCCGGTCAATACAGAATTAAACGACTGCCCCGCCAATAATCCGCTCAACAAACGCATGGATGTGCCTGAGTTGCCCAGATACAATGCATTTTCAGGCGCTTTCAAGCCATGCTTGCCAACACCATGAATAGTTAGACTACCATTAACTGGTCCTATAATTTCAACACCCATGTCACGAAATGCTTGTAATGTCGCCAAAGCATCTTCGGCTTCGAGAAATCCTTTAACTTGTGTAATGCCTTCAGCCAATGAACCTAGCATAACAGAACGATGCGACATGGATTTATCACCTGGCACTCTCGCTTCACCCTTTAACGCACCACCTGGCTGCACTTGAAATGTGATTGATTTTGACATATTACCTTCAAACTGTTTAAGAAAGCGCTGCCGTGCGGTATTGGCATACGCAAAGATTGTAAAAAGCTGCCGGCTATCATCATTTTCCAGCAAGCGCTGTATATTATCCAGTTGTTCCCTTGTCTGTTGAATCAATGGGATTATTTCATTTTTATTGGCTGAACAAATATCCCGCCACATGGTCGGATCACTGGATGCAATCCGCGTAAAATCCCTGAAGCCGCTCGCCGCATATTTAAAGATTTCACTTTGTTCGTCTTTATGACCCAGCATATC
>JBAQEN010000446.1:0-1675 GCA_049286765.1 Methylococcaceae bacterium | reverse complement strand
AAAAAATCAGCCCTCAAGCAAAAAACAGTCATCAAGATCACCAATTTTCAATAATAGTCGGTAAAAATCGGGTAAGGAAATAGTGGGGCTTCAAAAGTTCTACTTGTTTTTACACAGCCTGGACCCTTTGCCGACACTTATGCTCTATTTCTCAACGTCAAGTGCTCAGCAATAAGCGGACCGTCAATACCAGGAAAATGGCTCTGTGTTACCACAAAGCAGGCTAAGGTAACCAAATCCATTTTTTGAACACAGACTATCTGTGTATATTCAATTTACTTTATGCCGCCGACAATCTTATGTTCACAACTCAAAGATATTCTGGATGGCCTCGGAAAACCATTTTTTCAGTTAACTTTAAATTGAAAGTTTGCGTACTTAGTAAAAATTTTGTTTCTTATAAGCAGAATAGGTTGCTACACCAAAAACAAAACACAAGAAAAACATCATCATAGGTAACAAGTAAATTACCCAGGGTATATTTTTTATTATTTGAGCAATCAGTTCAGTAGATGGGCTGTAATTTATTATTAGAGTGTCTACGCTGTATAAACCCCCCATAAATAATAAGCAGGTTATTGTTGTTCCTATCTGCCAATACATGGCTGTCAATTCAAAAAATAATTCAAGCAAATCTTCAATAAGACTTGTACGCTTTCTTCTTGCCATTTTTCCCTCCAAGCGGAAAATTCACGTTAAATATTAAAGGTTGGAAACAAGCTCAAACTGCACTGTTTATATGAAACCCAAAGTCGAAAAAGGCAGTTATCGCGGTATTGATAACCCACCCACTTCCAATGGGGCGAGGAATAGCCTCCAATTAACATCAAAGGGTGTGGATTCTCTGCTAGTTTGTATTTTGCAATGCTTCGGAGCGTCCGCTGGTCCAGCCGACTCATCTCAGGAGAGCTATCCGGATGGGTATGCCAATCTCCCAAATACACCCATGTCCCTGAAGATTTCTGAAAGAGACTTTCAAGCTGTTCGCATTGCCAAGTATGATCAGGCATGAACCGATTCTGGAGATGGACCGCGTTGGGACCTGGACCGGTAGCAGCAAAAACTACTGGTTCGCCAAACACCGAAAAATAGCCCACTAATACTCCACCTGTCTCCATCGGGTACGCTCGGTTGGCTTCTTCAACCATATCCCGAAATGCCGTCTTACTAATCCAAAGTTGACTCATCTCGAATTACAAGCGGTGCAGGTGGTAGAGGTTTCCAAGGTGTATGGTGTCCAGTCAGGCACGATGGACTGACCGGCTCGTTGCATATCAGCGATTGAAACATCCCATGAGAAGTCGGGGTAGCCATTGGGCTCTCCACGGCTAAGGGTAGCAATAGCAAGGCGAGCAGCAAGCAGGGCTATTTCATCGCTATCGATCCCGGCACCAATAAAGGTTGGTTGTGAGCAGCCGCCTGGTTGAATTTCTTCTCCACCCGTATCGGCCGGTAGACGTATTGAACCATCAGCGAGTCTATGCTGAAAACAATGCCAGCAACCATCTGTTTTGCCTGGGATGATACGTCCCACTACTCCTCCAGAAGCACCGTGAGTCGTTGTCAGCCACAAGTAAGGTTTCCCAAGTTCCTGAGCGATATCTGCCAAAAAGTGGCTTACCCGGTGGCTAGCGGAGGCGTCAATGATCAAATCCACCTGCTCACTCACCATACG
>JBAQEN010000445.1:0-3017 GCA_049286765.1 Methylococcaceae bacterium | reverse complement strand
GAATCACCTTATCCCTCAGACTGGAAACAATTCCGACGACTATCGCTAAGTCTGAACTTGTTTCCGTCACTTTAATCCCACCCACGACATTGGCATAAATTTCATCCTGAGCGGTAAAAATACCGCCGTGCCGATAGAGCACGGCCAGCAACATGGCCAGACGATTTTGGTCGAAACCTACGGCCAGCCGCCTTGGATTGCCATACTGGCATTCTGTTACCAATGCCTGAATTTCCACGAGCAGGGGCCGCGTACCTTCCCACAACACGGTAACCACACTGCCCGATGACGGTTTTTCCGCCCTGTTCAAAAACATGGCCGAAGGATTCTTGACTTCTTTAAGCCCTGAACTATCCATGGCAAAAAAACCCAATTCGCCGACACTGCCGAAGCGGTTTTTATCCGCCCTTAACACCCGAAATCTGGCATCATCGGTCGAACCCAGCATAACCTGCGTATCAACAATATGACTCAAGGTCATCGGACCTGCCAGTGATTGATCCTTGGTTACATGCCCGACCATAAAAATTGAAACATGATGCTTTTTTGCATATTGAGTCAGGTAACTGGCCGACTCCCTGACTTGAGAAACCGATCCGGGCGCCGAATCTGCGTCTTGTGTATACATAACCTGGATTGAATCAATCACCAGAATCTGCGGCTTGATTTCATCTAATATATCACAGATACGCTGCACCGAAGTTTCCATCAACATCATGATTTTATCGGCCGGAAGCTTCAGTCTGTGCGCTCTTTCAGCAATCTGTTGCAGCGACTCCTCGCCTGATACATACAACACACTGATTGCTCTGTCGGCAATATTAGCAATCGCCTGCAACAAAAGCGTGCTCTTCCCTGCCCCCGGCGCGCCGCCAATCAATACCACACTGCCTCTGACAATACCGCCGCCTAAAACGCGGTCAAATTCCGAAATACCGGTCGAAATGCGCTCAGCTTGAGACAAATTGACATCGGATAATAATTTAACCTCGGATCGGCTGCCGGCATAACCCATCGAACGGCTACTGCGCTCTGAGGTTGCAGAACCCAGCCTTACTTCCTTAATCGTATTCCATTCGCCGCAACTGGTGCATTGTCCACCCCAACGCGGAAAATCCGCGCCACATTGATCGCAAACAAAAGCCGTTTTGATTTTTTTACTCATAGCTTGATTAATCCTGAAAAATTCACTGCTCGCTATCGATGGAGTAAGCAGTTGATAGCTTTTATAATGCCTTCGGCTTCTTGCGACTGGCAAACACTTGTTAGATAGTCACTCGGCAATAGCTCAAATAACAATTAATACATCGCAGGTCAAAAGTTATATCATCGGTATCCTTGCAGTTATGTCATGTTTTGTGTGATCATTTTCCTCTAGAAATACAGCCACTCTCATTTCCATTCAGTATTGGAAGAGATTAGAACAGTCCAACTATTCAGGTAATTTTATGGCAGACAAAAAAAACATTAAAATCAAGGTTCGATATCCTACATCCGGGAACAAACCGGAAAAAATCGTTCCCGCAGCAGGAATGATAACAGTTTGGAATGTTAAACGAATATTGCTAGCCGTGGGCTGTGTTGTGTTAGTTTTAGTATCGATGTTCTTTTTTATCAAAGATGATGCTCAAAAAACTGAATTGCAAACCGAGGCGGCTTTACCTGAAAAAAATGATGTTCAAAAAACAAATCTGCAAGCTCAAGCAGCTTTGCCTGAAAAGCTTGTGGATACTCCGGCTAAGCCAATATCAGAAAGCAACAAAAATGTACAAAGAGCGCTGCTAACTTACAAGCTTCATAAAAACGAGCCTGTAGGTGAAATAAGTTTACCGGTGAAAGTCAGTAATAAAAAATCAATAAAGATTTATTATTTTGTTGAATTAACCGGAATGAAAGGCAAAACGGTTTACCACGAATGGTTACTGGATGGCTCACGCATTTCCAGAAAAAAAATAAATATTTCTTCTGATACCTGGCGCACAGCAAGCCGCCAAATATTTTACCGCACTGCCAAGCATAATTGGACAGTAAGGGCGGTTGATGAAGCAGGTCAGATAATAAATGAAAAACACTTTGATGTTATCTTTGAGTAAGTAATTGCATCGCGCCCACGCTAGGGCGTCACTGCCGTTGAGTTAAGCCGTGTTCCATCCGCCCTGAGCGAAGTAAGCCCGGCAGGGTCAGCCGCTTTCATTTGCTTATCAAAAGGATGTCATCGAGATAATTTTGAAAGGCTATGCCAAAACAAATTGACGTCGTAGAGATCAAAAACGGTATCTGCACTGGCTAGTTTTAAATTCTCCATTATTGATTGAATTAAAATTAACCTATCGAACGGGTCTTTATGGTGAAACGGCAAATCAGCTAATGCAAAAATATGATGTGTTTCAATGGGTAAAATTTGTAAGCCGTTATTGATACATTGTTCCTCAATTAGGGTGCTGAGTGGCAAATCAAGGTCCAGTTTTCCTAACTGATGTTTGATTTGCATTTCCCAAATACTGGCAATGCTTAAAAACACATCATTGTTTATATCGTAATAAGCAGCCAATACTTTTTCAGGGATTTTTTCAGGGGCGTTTCTAAGCCACAAAAACGTATGCGTATCCAGCAAGATATTCATTGCTCATCTAACCAAAAATCACCACCTAGCGATTCATCAAAATCTTCATGAATGACGATTTTGCCTTTGTATTCGCCTACCGTTCTTTTTTTAATGAGTTGCTTTTGTTGTTGCTTGCGCAAAAAAATAACAAAGTCAGACACTTGTTTTTGCAGTTCGGGCGGCAGTATTTCAATTTCGTGGAGTAATTGTTGGCCATGCATTAAAGTTCTCCGGTTTGTTCGTTAATATAAGCGGTAATGGGTTAAATCTGTGATTTTGCATGAATATCGATTCCAAATTCGACCTTATTGATCAGCAACCCGATGACGGTATCATGCATAACAGCCGACTTCGAGAAGCAAATTGTTTTTCGAGTTAATCGCTTTATCCACGTCCGTAGATTCAAGTTCTT
>JBAQEN010000444.1:0-9132 GCA_049286765.1 Methylococcaceae bacterium | reverse complement strand
GCTGTTGACCCAGTTACGGTGACACAACTGGATTTTTTGAGAGTTTTAATCTATGGGGAAAGCTCGTAATATGGGCAGAGGCGATAACTCGAAGATTAACGGGGTTTACAACGAAGCCAGGTAGGGTACGCATCGCGTACCTTTTTGGTGCTTGATTTACCCGGAACGTTTTGAAAACGGTACGCGATGCGTACCCTACTTCTATGACCGATTGGTTTCGTTCTACCTGCAAGATATGCAAAAACATGTAAAAACTATGAACTTTTATCAAGAACCCACTCACTACGAAAAAACCATACTCTCCGATTTACAGGGTGCATGGGAAGTGCTGAGGGATGAGATAATCAAAGAACATGCAAGCAAAGACTGTTCCCAGTTGTTGTTCCATATTAATGAAGCAATGAGCTGGGAAAGTGTGAGGAATTTAAATCAGATGAAAAATACCCTTGTTCTCGTCCAGAGTATCGCTCAACAAATAAATATGGCTGATGAAATAATCGAGCTGATAGAAGAGGTAAGAGATGTTTTATACGAAGTTTTAAATGAAATTCAACACGGGAAAATACTATAAATAATATTTATTAATCTCCAGGCCAGACTGATTTTGAAACCCCGTCCAGCAAGCTTTCATTTTGTACCTTTTACCTTAATCATTAATGCTAAATTTTAAAAATATTGCCTTGCGCCGTGGTGCGCGAGTATTGTTCGCTAATTCCTCTTTCACTATACACAAAGGCCAAAAAGCCGGTTTTACCGGTGCGAACGGCGCGGGTAAATCCAGTTTATTCGCGCTGGTCAAAAATGAACTGCATCTGGATGAAGGTCATTTTTCGATGCCGCCGAATCTGGAAATCGCTCACGTTGCCCAGGAAACCCCCGCTGTTCCCAGTTCTGCAATTGATTACGTCATAGACGGCGACCAGGAATTAAGACGTTTACAAGCCCAGTTAACGCTCGCCGAACAAAACGACAACGGCTTAAAACAGGCCGAACTGCACGCTGCTTTGGATACGATTGGCGGTTATACGGCTCAAGCCAGAGCATCCCGCTTAATGAACGGTTTGGGTTTTACCGCTGATCAGGAGCACAATGCCGTCAGTTCTTTTTCCGGCGGCTGGCGTATGCGCCTTAATCTGGCTCAAGCGTTGATGTGCCGTTCCGATGTATTGTTGCTGGATGAACCAACCAATCATCTGGATCTGGATGCCGTTATCTGGCTGCAAGACTGGTTATGTAAATACCCCGGCACCTTATTGCTGATTTCCCATGATCGTGACTTTCTCGATACCATTACCGATCACATCGTGCATATTGAGCAGAATAAAGCGGAAATATATACCGGTAACTATTCCGCGTTTGAAAGAATGCGTGCAGAAAAACTGGCGCAACAACAGTCGGCTTACCAGAAACAACAACGCGAAATTGCCCATATTCAAAGCTTTGTTAACCGGTTTAAAGCGCAGGCTACGAAAGCAAGGCAAGCACAAAGCCGTATCAAAGCCCTGGAACGCATGGAATTGATTGCGATGGCGCATGTTGATTCGCCGTTTGATTTCAGCTTTGCCAAACCGGATAAAATGCCTAATCCCTTATTAACGCTGGATAAGGCCGATATAGGCTATGGGGCAATCTCAGTGATTAAACAGGCGGGATTATCGATTTCGCCGGGTGATCGTATTGGGCTATTGGGGCCAAATGGCGCGGGTAAATCCAGTTTAATCAAAGTCTTGGCCGGTGAAATGCCGCCTTTATCGGGTACAAGACAGGAAGCCGAGGCATTAAAAATCGGTTATTTTGCCCAGCATCAACTGGAGCAATTGCAGCTTGATGAAAGCCCGTTATGGCATTTACAAAAAATTGACAAGCAGGCAACTGAAAAAGATTTACGGAATTTTCTGGGCGGTTTTGATTTTCAGGGCGATAAGGTTTTAGAAGAGGTAAAACCGTTTTCCGGTGGTGAAAAAGCGCGCCTGGTTTTAGCTTTGCTGGTTTATCAAAACCCTAATCTGTTATTGCTGGATGAGCCGACTAATCATCTGGATTTGGAAATGCGCCATGCCTTGAGTGTGGCGTTGCAGGGTTACCAAGGCGCTATCGTGGTGGTATCGCATGACCGGCATTTGTTGCGCTCCGTTACAGATCAGCTATTATTAGTGGCTGGCGGCAAAGTGCAAGCTTTTGATGGCGATCTCGATGATTACCGGCTATGGCTGGCTGAACAGAAAAAAGCCGATGAAAAGGCTGTTGATGACGTTTCACCAACGGTCTCACGCAAAGATCAGAGAAAGCTGGATGCAGAACGGAGGCAAAAATATAAACCCTTGTTTGATGCGTTGAAAAAAGCGGAAATTGCCGTTGAAAAATATCATAATGAACAACGCCAATTGGAACATCAATTAGCTGATCCAGCAATTTATGCCGATTCAGAAAAAGCGCGTTTAAAACACACACTGGACAGAAAAGTACAAGTCGATAAGGCGCTGGACGAGGCGGAAACGGCGTGGATGGAGGCGGAAGAAAAGCTTAATGAGGTTAAAGGCTAACGATTCAAGGTAGTTAAAAAGACAAAAACCTTGAACCTTGTTCTTTTGCCTTGCACCTTTGAACATACCTGTTAAATAAGCTTTCAATACAGAAACATAAATGGAAAAAGGTTAAAGTCAATGTATGACATCATAAAGCTATTATTTGATATTTGCCTGTTTAAAAAAGGGCCTCAGGATTTGCCTTATTCTGTATGGTTGTTAAGGATATTGTTAGTTGTTTATATCAGTATCCGGGTATTAATGTTAAGCATCCATTTCGCTTGGCTTAATGTACTATTGCAGGTTATGGTAGAAATTTTTCTGGTAGCCGGATTTTTCTGGATAATGTTATATCTGGTTCGAAAGCTGGGACGGTTCTATCAAGTTATATCCGCGGTATTGGGTACGGATGCGCTGATCAGTTTTTTTGCCCTGCCCGGAATAGCTTCGATGGAGACAGGGCAAGGCGGATTATTAGTGTTTTTAGTCATGCTTGGATTAATCGGCTGGCATTGGGCGGTAACCGGGCATATTATTCGCAAGGCGCTGGAGAAAAGCCTAAGTTTTAGTTTAGGTCTGGCGTTTTTATATCTACTGGGATCTTATCAGGTGATAGCTTTATTATTTCCTGAAGTTGCCGGCGTTAACTAGGTGGTGTCATGGAAAACTACAAACATATATTATTGGCGGTGGACTTTTATGAACACTGTGAAGCCGTTGCCAACAGGGCGAAAGATTTAGCAATTAAATATCAGGCTAAACTGAGTATTATTCACGTGGTGGATAGTCTGCCGATTACAGATGCGGGTTACGGTTATGGGGCTGATATGCCTTTTAATATGGATATAACAAAAGAGTTAATGGCCGGTGCAAAAAAGAGGCTGGTTAAACTGGCTGAAAAGCTCGCAGTCACTGAAGATAGACTATGGCTGGAAATGGGCAGTCCCAAGACAGAAATAGTCAGAATTGCAGAAGAAAACAAAGTGGATTTAATCGTAATCGGCTCACATGGCCGGCATGGCTTGGCTTTGTTATTAGGGTCGACTGCTAATGGGGTGTTGCATCATGCTACTTGTGATGTGTTAGCGGTGCGTCTGCAGGATGGTTGAGTGTAAGTCAGTAGCATCTGCTATTGTGGTTTGTAAAACTTAGCAATTACAGTGCTACGAAGTACATATCGGGCGGGCACACAAACTAAAAATAAAAAGTGCTTTTACATTATTTTAAGGTAAATAAATGATTGGACACATTGAAAGTTATGATCCCGATAGCAAAACCGGGATTGTAAAAAGCGAGGAAAAATCTTATACGTTTCATTTAGACGATTGGGTAACACAAGTACCGCCAGATCCAGGTGATGACGTCAACTTTGACGAGGAAGGTACGATAGCCCGGAACATTAACCTGGTTGGCGCTTATCTGGCTCCACCCAAGGCAGTTAAATATAAATATGTTGCGGCGGTGTTAGCATTATTTTTAGGCTTTACAGGGCTGCATCGATTTTATTTGGGATTTTATTGGCTGGGCCTTGCTCAGTTGGCGGTGACTGCAGCAACTGTCGGATATGGCGCCCTCTGGGGTTTTGTAGAAGCCGTGCTGATTTTTGCCGGTCATATCAATAAAGACGCTAAAGGCCGTCCTTTAAAATAGTTTTTTAAAATGCCGGGTAATACTGGAAGACATAAAAAAGGCTCTTGCGAAATATTCCAAGAGCCTTTTTTAAGCTAAATGGTTATCCTTTACTTGGAGTAAACATTAACGGCAGTTAAGCCTTTTGGCCCAGATTCGATGTCAAAAGTCACGGTTTGGCCCTCAGTCAGCGTTTTAAAGCCCTCGCCCTGAATAACGGAATGATGAACGAAAACATCATCGCCACCATCCGACGGGGATATAAAACCAAAACCTTTAGTGTTGTTAAACCACTTTACTGTGCCTGTTGCCATTTTGAAGACTCCTAAAATAAAAACTTACGGTTAACACAGAACTACAACATTGATAACCGGACTTCCACTCGCTCAATATCTTTACTCTGCTGGTGTAAATTGTACTGCTATTTTTGGCAGGATGCCATTTATTGAAACGTTTTGTACAGACCATCGAGCACCAGCGAATTAGGGCTAACCATGCCGACAACCTTGTTGTTTTCAAGAACCGGTGCTCTGACCAGGTTATAGTTGGCAAATAAACGTGAGCAATAGCGGATGTCCATATCGGGATAAACAGAGATCACCGGTTTGTTCATGATTTCATAGACGTTTACCCGATCCGGCGCGCGATCTTTTGCCAGTACATGGCGAGCGATATCCCCGGAAGTCAGCATGCCATATTCATCATCATCATGGCGTTTGTTGACAATAAGAACAGCCGTTTTAAGCATTTTCATTTGTTTCAAGGCTTCGGCTACTGTTGCAATGCCGTCAATAGTGCCGAAATCGGTTTTCATGACATCCTTAACACGGATTACAATGCGGTTCTCGATCATATTTTATCCTCAAGTTCATGGGTTAATTCTTCAACCTGGCGCATGACGCCGATGGCATCTTCAACATCAACCTGAAAAGCGATGCCGGTGCCGGGTTTAATGTCGAATTGAGCGACCTTGGCAATTGTTTCCAGAATGTGCCTGCTGAGGTGTTCTTCGACCAGCAATAACAGCACATCGCGTTGAGTTTCCAGTGTCAGGCCAAAAAAGGTTTTTGATTGTTTCAGCCCTTCGCCACGCGCGTGGTTGATGACGGTCGCGCCTTTAGCGCCGTTTTTGCGCGCAGTATCAAGCACTACGTCAGTTTTATCATCTTCGACAAAGGCAATAATTAATTTGAAATGCATGGTACTCCTCAGGGTTTGGGTGATAGATTGCGCTTGCTACGCCATTGTGCAATTTGCGCATAACTCAGTACAGCCATAATAGGGAATAAGCAGGCAAAAGCGATCAAGCCAAAACCATCCAGCAAGGGATTTCGGCCCGGTACAGCCTCGGCAAGTCCCAAGCCTAATGCTGTCACCAGCGGTACGGTAACCGTCGATGTGGTTACCCCGCCAATATCATAAGCCAGCCCAATAATCATTTTAGGCGCGAACAGGGTTTGGATAATGACAATGATATAGCCTGCGATAATAAAAAAATAAAGCCCAGTTCCCGTGACAATGCGAAAAGTTCCCAAAGCCAAGCCAAAAGCGACCCCTATGGCAACCGCAAAGCGTAAGCCCCAAACATCGATAGTGCCGCCTGAAATTTGTTCGGCTTTAATGGCGACAGCAAGTAATGAAGGTTCGGCTAAGGCAGTGGTAAAACCAATGCTGGCGGCAAAGATATAAACCCAGTAATAGGTTTGCCAGGTTATGTTCTGTTCAGTGGGATTAATGCCCAGAAATTCAGCTGTGGTTAACTGTGATGCCATCAACTTTCCCAGCGGGAACAATGCCATTTCCAAGCCTTCAAGAAAGAAAGCAATACCCAGTAACACATACAAAAAACCGATTAATGTTTTTTTGAGGTGAGCTAAAGGCTTGCGAATTACCAATAACTGAAAACCAATGATAACAGCGGCGATTGGCAGAATATCTCTGCAGGTTGCCAGCAGAACGAGGGCAAACTGATTCGACCAGTAACTCATATCATCATCCCGTAAACCATTACAAAAATGATTGGAGTCAAAGACGCGAACGCTATTAGACCAAAGCCGTCAGTCATAGGATTACGACCCTTGATTGCAGTCGCCAAGCCCACACCCAATGCAGTTACCAGCGGAACGGTAATGGTTGAGGTGGTGACGCCGCCTGAATCATAAGCTATGCCGATAATTTCCGCAGGTGCAAACGGTGTTATGATGATCACGCCGCAATAGCCGCCAATAATCAAATAATATAGAGGCCAGCCGCGGATAATTCTTAATACACCGATTAAAATAGCAAAACCGACGGACAGGGCAACAGTAATACGTAGCCCTAACGCATAACTGTCCCTGGCTGCGCTGGTTTGTTCAATCATACCGCCCTTGCTGGCAATATTTGCCGCTTCTTCAGCAACTGCAATAAGTGCAGGTTCCGCAACCGTGGCGCCAAAACCCAGACAAAATGCAAAAGCCAGTAGCCAGAATAAACTGCCTTTGCGGGCAAAAGCGTATGCCATAGCCTCGCCAAGCGGGAACAGGCTTTGTTCCAGTCCCTGAATAAACAGCGTGAGGCCAAGAATAACAAAGAGTGTTCCGATAATTAAACTGGCAACATCAGGCACAGGCTGTTGAATAATCAGAACCTGAAAAATCAAAACAACAGCAAGAATCGGAGCCAGATCCAGACAACTGCTGATCAGCTGTTTAATAAAAAGATTCTTTGACATAGAGACTCAAATTCCTTGTAGACGGGCAAATTGTATATTAAAGACTAGGGGGAATCTATTGAGTTAATGAGATGGATCAATAAAGCCTCATAAACACGAGGCGTACTATGAGCCAATAGCTTGATGTGCTAATGCAAGACCTCATTTTTCCAGCACGCGTTTATCCAGTAAGCAAGTTTTACTGGCTGCTTTCTGTATCCCTTGCTTAGGTTCTTTTATCCCTAAATAAATCAGTTTAGCACTTAGAAATCCTAGTCACTTCGCCCCAGGGATCTTCTAAGCCTAGACGAAGGGGGCTCAGCACGAACGGTAACGACTCATCTTAACTGAGGTCTCTAGTTTTATTTATCCTTTCGTCGAAAATGACAAAGCAGAAGAAGCTTAAAGTGCCTCATGAAAAAATGGTTAAATGGGTGTCGCGGCGACGACGCTTGCAGAACTTAATGCGAGCGTTAAAGGATCGATAAATAACGTTGGCTATGCTGTAGTAGTTCAGTCTTAATCTGACACCACTCTTGAAATAAGAGAGGGGGGTAAACCGGTGCATATGAAAATGCACAAGATCAAAGGCCTTCACAAAACGGAAATCAAACAGCTATGTCGATACTGAAGGATTTTAGGAGGCATTCAATGACTTAGAAGAGGCAGGCTGACATCGAGCATGAAATCCTGGTGAATGGCAGGGGCGCTCAAGTATTGAGCTGTTGACGAATTACTGGGTCAATACGCTGGTCGGGATTGTTTAAAACGCCCTACAGGGAACCTATCACGCGATTCGACCCAAGTATCTGCCGCACTATCTGGCTGAATTTGATGTTTGTAAGGGATGTCTTTCTTTCAACGTATTAGAAAGCATCTTCGAGTTTAATATAACATAGAGGAATCCGGAAATTGCGATAAACATCTCAACAAGCTCAGATGATCTTCGCACATAATAGTCAAATCGGGGTTCAATAGGGAAATAATCGTTGTAATAATCCACTGCCGCATGGAAGCTAATGATAAGGAACCATGAAAGGAGAATCACGGGTGCTCCTATTTTCTGGAAAAATGGATAAAAAGAAAGCCACACACCGACCAGTCCGCCTAGACCAAATATCAGGCGAAGAATCTCAGAATGGCCTTGCATACCTACAATATTATGAAACGTAGTTTCGCCCTGGAGGTTAATGGACCGCCAGGCTGCGGGCGTATCGAACTTAAAAAATTGCTGCCCCCATGCTATTTCTTCCATAGCAACAAAAATTAGAGCAACTGAGAAAAATAGGTAGAAGCTAAATACAAATGTTTTTTCACCTTGATTCTTCGCTCGCCTTGCCAGCGCCAGCCCGAAAATTCCACCGAGAAGCGCGAATACAAAGGTCAGAAGTTCGACTGGATGATTTTCATCTAACATCCAATAGGTTGCCGGTCGTGTTGTGGGAATAAGTATAAATACCGCGAACAGAAATATGATTATGATCGGGGCAAGAATGATCGCCTTCTTTGTAGGGGGTTTAATGTTATAAGTTGCCTCAGAGGACTTTATTGCTAAATAAATATTTGAAAAGCTAGGCATCATGATTCTATATACTCGTTACAGATGAAATTTAGGCACTAAAGAGCAGCCGATAAATTTAAAATTATAGGTCAACATTTTACTTAATTCTCCCTTATAACGATCTGGCGCCGCAAATAATTCATCACATGCTCACTTGAACAATGAAAAGGTTTCATAGTATTTGCCATTAGATTTCTTTTCTGAAGACTTCCCGGTAGCGCTTGATCAATTTCATGTTGAACGTATTCGATCTCAGAAAGATCAGTTCGATGTTTGAATTGAGTAAATGCATGTTGACTACCTGCGATCGATAGTAGCGGACATTATTACAAATAATGTAGATACTGTTGATGTTAGGGTTTTCCCGGTTAATTTGCTGGAACAGTTGTATTGTGTACTAACAGTGTCATCATACTGAATGATCGCTTGTAGAGTTGTAGTATCAATGACACCGTTGACGCGTTGCCGTCTGGTGTTATTGAGAATTTTGTGATCCCAACAGTTTATGATCCAAGCATAACAGGCTTCTGGTTATGACCTGGAGGCGTGGCATCGATGAAATATAGCGGATATTCCGGAGCCTTGTTTGCTTTGAATTCCTGATAGCAGCGAACAAAATCGCGTTGTTTTTCCAGCATCCGTTTTACGAGGAACTAGTTCCACTTGTTGTAAACATAGCTCAGCGGATGCAACACTTGTATCATTGCTCTTCCCCCACAAAACAC
>JBAQEN010000443.1:0-9112 GCA_049286765.1 Methylococcaceae bacterium | reverse complement strand
TTTAAGCAGCTAAAGCCATTGAGTAGTTTTCGTCATTTGCGAATACTTTTTTTCTGTAGATTTTACGAGGTGTACAGTCCTCGGCATGCACTTAAGGTTTCGCTACCCACGTCGAAGCCATGTCGCCCCCTGTGGTTTACAGCCTATAAGATAAGATCTTGATAAAAAAGTTCAAGGGCTAACATAAAAAATTAGCCGGCTATCTTAATCGTGAATCTTATTTTATTTTTAAAAGCAAGCTGCAATGCAAAGAGCGCTTGCAGCTTGAGTATAACAACTTAGATGATGACGCTTACATTTGCGGCTTGCGGGCCTTTTGGACCTTGCGTTACGCTGAACTGTACCTTTTGGCCTTCATCCAGGGATTTGTAGCCGCCTGAGTTGTTGATGCTTTGAAAGTGTACGAAAACATCGGGGCCTGATTTTTGCTCGATAAAGCCGAAGCCTTTATCAGAATTAAACCATTTGACGATGCCGGTAGTGATTGTAGACATAATGAGTCCTTTAATAAATATTAAGTAATGAAGCCTTTAAGGCGGGTAAAGCTGGGAAATTTAGAAATTACTTAATGAAACAAGGACGAGAAACTACAAAGAGAAACATCGAAAAGGTAAACAGAGGGTAAATCAGATTTTCAAGCTAGACCGTATTATAAGCATTATCTTATTAATGTCAATTTTTATTTTTTTATTTGCTGATAACAATGATAACTCGTAAGCAAAAGGTTATCCTATTACATGCCCGTTACAGAAAGATGAAATCGGGCTGACTAAGTTCTTGCAGATATTCATATCGTTTTGAAAGGTTAAATACCAAAAATCAGGTAATTTATTACAAAATAATAATGCCCCAACTAAAACTATTTCTGCTAGCCCTCAGTTTTTATACCCGTTTGCCTAGCCCACAATCACAGGATTGCACGAATTTACCTCAAGCTGTTCTTTATTTGCCGCTAGTCGGCTGGCTGGTCGGTGGCATCACGGCTGCAAGTTTTTATCTGGCTGACTTTTTGTGGCCGCAAGCAACTGCGGTGATATTGGCTGTAATTATTGGTGTTTTTGTTACCGGCGCGTTTCATGAAGACGGTTTTGCTGATGTCTGTGACGGTTTTGGCGGCGGTTGGGGCAAACAGCGCATCCTGGAAATCATGAAAGATTCCTCTATTGGAGTTTACGGATTTCTCGGTTTATTATTAATCTTTTTATTGAAGATAAGCTTGCTCAATGGTATGTTTGCTACCGATGTACCTTTGGCATTATTGGCGGGGCACAGCATAAGCCGGTTGCCGCCTTTATTTCTTATGTATCATTATAATTACACGCGTACTTATGACAGCAAATCCCAAGGGGCTGTCTATAAACCCAATCCTGGAGAATTAGCTTTTGCTACAGTCATAGCTTTAATCCCAGTGTTGCTGTTACCCGTTTTATGTGTGTTGGCAATCATTCCGGTACTGGTTGTTAATTTTTATTTAGGGCATTATTTTCACCGCCATATCGGTGGTTATACGGGTGACTGTTTGGGTGCAAGCCAGCAGATAGGGGAAACCGTTTTTTATTTAAGTGTTAGCGCCCTATGGACATTTATTTGATCCGACACACCAAAACAGCTACAGGACCGGGACTGTGTTATGGTCAAAGCAATGTCGAGTTGGCTGATAGCTTTCCCGAGGAAGCGCGTCAACTGCAACAGAAATTGCCCGAGCTTAAATCCAATACCCTGGTTTTCAGTAGTCCATTACCACGCTGTAAACAATTGGCCGAAAGTTTTTCCAGCGCTGTGACCACCGATGCACGTTTATTGGAACTTGATTTTGGCGACTGGGAAGGATTACGCTTTGACGCTATTGAGGCCGCTACCTTACAACAGTGGACGAATAATTTTGTACATACAGCGCCGCCTAACGGAGAAAGTTTTATCGACTTATACAAGCGTGCAGGTTGTTTTTGGCAAGATCTATTAAACCGTGAAGCCGAACAAGCCCTGATCATAACCCATGCCGGCGTTATTCGCGCCCTGTTAGCGCACATTTTAACGCTCCCACCCGCCAATGCGTTTCAATTTCGGATTGATCCCGGCTCTGTGCATAAATTTCAATATCTCGATAATTATACTTATATCAACTACATCAATAAATGAAACACGGTGGTAATATATTTCAGTTCGCCGAATATCTTGGCTGCCTGCCTGAGCAGGTGCTGGATTTTTCGGCCAATATCAACCCGCAGCAAGCGGTTGATTTAACTTGTTTGCAACACGTCCAGATCGGCGCTTATGCAGATCCCGATTACAGCCTGTTAAAACAGGCAATTAAACGCCGCTATCCTGCTCCTGCCAATGCAGATATTGAAGTTTTTAACGGCGCCAGCACTGCCATTTTTGCTTTAATACGCCGGCTACAACCGGAAGATTTGGTTTTATACTCTCCTTTATACGGTGAATATGCACATATTGCTGGGGAACTCGGTTGCAAGCAGCATCATTTTAATCGGCTCGGGTTAAACTCAACATTTAACATTCCCAAACGGAGCACGGTGATTTTTGTTAATCCTTCCACGCCGGACGGACAGTTTTATGACCTGCAAGCACTATTGGCAACGTGGCAGGCGGCAGACTGCACCATCATTATCGATGAGTCGTTCCTGGATTTTTGCAGTGCGGATTCGGTAGCGCAACACATAGCCAATTACGATAAGCTGTATATTATCAAATCCTTAAGTAAATTTTATGGCTGTGCAGGTATCCGTATCGGGTTTATTATGGCGGCAGCACAGGCAATAGCAGAGCTAAAACATGTTGAACCCGCATGGAAATTGTCCAGTCTTGATATGATATACATGCAGCAAGCGCTGGCAAATACTGCATTTATAGAACAGACCCGGCAGCAAACAGCATTTCTACGCAATATACTCTATCAGGCACTGCAAAGTTCAGAATTATTTGACAAGATTTATCCAGGGCAAGCCAACTTTTTATTAGCACGATTGGCAGATGGCGGTGACGGTTACCATTTGCAGAAGCAATTGGAACCTTCGCGAATTTTAATCCGCGTCTGCGATAATTTTGGAGGTCTGGATAGAAGTTATGTGCGTTTTGCAGTAAAAAACAGGGCTTCTATAGATCAACTGGCAAAAAGTTTAAAAGCACTGTCCTTAAAGGTTGATTATGGCAGCGGCTACAGTCGCCTTAATGCATTTGAGAGTAAAGCGGGCGTCTAAAACCGGCCCGCATCAATAGTTATTACATCCCGGAAGATATTACAAATGAAACCATTAGCCGTTTTTGGCACCAGTTCAGATGCTGGTAAAACCACCCTGGTAATGGCCTTGTGCCGGCTTTTTGCAGACCAGGACTTAAAGGTTGCGCCCTTTAAGGCGCAAAATGTATCCAATAATTCAGCAGTCACCCAGGAAGGCCGCGAGATTTCCAGAGCGCAATATCTACAGGCAGAGGCCGCGCGGATAGAGCCGAGTTATTTATTTAATCCGGTATTGCTCAAATCACACGGCAATGGATCGGTGCAAGTGATTGTGAACGGCCTGGTTCATAAAACTCTACCCATAGCTGCTTATTATGATGAGATTGATCAGCTAAAACAGCATGTCCAGAACGCATTTTCCCGTTTGCAGCAAGATTATGATCTGGTGATTGCCGAAGGTGCTGGATCGCCAGTCGAATTAAATCTATTATCTAAAGACCTCTCCAATACCTTTGTCGCCAATGCCTTCAACACTAAAAATATTTTAGTAGCAGATATTGAGCGTGGCGGTGTTTTCGCCTCAATTTACGGTACATTGGCGCTGATGGATCCGGTCATGCGCAGCAATGTGATTGGTGTGGTCATCAATAAATTCCGCGGCGACCGTTTTTTTTTCGATGAGGGCGAAAAAATCATTAGAGAGCGATTCGGCGTGCCTGTGTTGGGTGTACTGCCTTTTCAGCCATTGAATATCGACATGGAAGATTCTCAGTCCCTACGAAATTATCAACAGCGCCTGGAGGATGTCAAAATCCGCATTGCCGTTATCGCCTATCCTGGCTTGAGCAATTATAACGATCTCGATGTGCTGATGGCCGATCCTGAAATTTATGTTGAATTGATTCATGCTTATCGCCCGCTGAATAATTTTGATATGGTGCTGTTGCCCGGCAGTAAAACTGTGATCCGAGATCTGCAATGGTTGAAAAAACAGGGCTTGTTTAAAGAACTTCAGCAGTTTAATAAACCCGTTTTCGGACTTTGCGGCGGTTTTCAAATGCTCTGCCAAAGCCTGCATGATCCTCATATGCTGGAGCATGACACGGCCAGCGTCGAATCGGGCTTAAGTTTTATTGATGATATTGTTGTCTATCAAAACCCTAAAATTCTCCAGCGCGGCTATTATCAACTGTATTCATACACTGCAATCAAAGGCTATGAAATCCATTGCGGACGTATGGACAAGTATCCATTGTACTATCAAGGCGGGCGTTTTACGGGTACGCATGTTCATGGTGTTTTTGATGATGATGCTTTCCGCAGCGATTATTTTAAAGCGATCAATCCCCAATATCAGGGTTATGACTATGGACACTATCGTGAAGCCCAAATCTACAGTTTTACCAGTATGGTGGCGGAAAACCTGGATACTGCCGCTATCTTGAAAGCGTTACAGCCAGACTGATGGCGTTTGAACTGGCGGCTTTGGCGTATCTTATCGATATGCTGTTTGGTGAATTTCCCTGGAAACATCCGGTAGTGTTTATCGGCGAATTTATTTCGGGATTTGAACGGCGTTTTTACCGGAACCGGATTTTACCAGGTGCATTATTGGTCATCAGCTTAATAGTGTTAATTCTATTGATCAGTATCACGCTGGTTTATCTGTGCGGCTCTTTACCCGCATGGTTGTATTTGCCGGTTTTAGCTCTGTTTGCATCGACAGGTTTGGCGATGAACATGCTCCATGCAAGTGTTGCCGCAGTACTTACTGCTGAACACCCTAGAAAAGCCTTGAGTTTACTGGTTAGTCGCGAAACCGGGGCGATGACGGAAACAGACCTTTATAAAGCCGCCCTGGAAACCTGGGCCGAAAATCTCAGCGATGGCGTTATTGCGCCACTGTTTTACCTGGTGTTGTTTGGTTTGCCCGGGATTGCAGCCTATAAAGCCATTAATACAATGGATTCGATGATTGCCTATAAAACGGAGCGCTATTTCTATTTTGGCAGAACGGCAGCCATTGCCGACGATATTGCCAATTATCTTCCTGCACGACTGACGGCGTTATTTATAGTTTTATTGGCACAAGATAAACGTCGTGCCTGGCAGTGTTTATTGCGTGACGGCCATAAGCTTGAAAGTCCCAATGCCGGTTTACCGATTGCGGCAATGGCAGGAGCTCTAGGCGTTGCTTTAGGCGGCGACGCCTTTTATCACGGACAGCTCAAACATAAACCGGCATTGGGCTTACCGGTGAATCCGGTTAACAGCACTACACTCGCGCAGGCATTAGCAATGAAAACAGGTATTAATCTGATTGTTTTAATTCTATTGATGGCAGGAATATTGCTGGCATGAAAACCCTGTTTATAGGTGGCATAAAAAGCGGAAAATCCCGACTGGCGGAAACCTGTATTTTACAGCAAGCGGGGGCAAATAAACCTTACTATCTGGCAACTACCGAATTTTTTGATGATGAAATGCAAGCCCGCATACACATTCATCAACAACGCCGTCAGGATTTTTTTATTACCCTTGAAGAACCCGTTAAGCTGTTTGATGTCCTGGAAAAATGCCCGGGTCCAGTATTAATTGAATGCGTTTCGATGTGGCTAAACAACCTGCTTTATCACCAAATTTCCGAAGCCGATATTTTGCAGGAACTGGAGGCAGTGATGCAGTTACCATCTGATATGGTTTTGGTACACAATGAAGTTGGACTGGGTGTGATAGCCGATAACCGCTTGGCCAGACAGTTTGTTGACTTATCCGGCAAGGCGGCTCAGATCATGGGGCAATATTGTAATGAGGTATTTTTTTGCAGCGCAGGATTAAAGATGCGGATGAAATAGACAATATTCCAAAGCAGAGAATATTTTATAACCTTATGGATTTTGAGAATAAAGTAACTAAAGGGAACCTCTAAAAATAGCTTTTTTCATAAGATTTATGAATGTAACTCATTGAAAAATATAAGTACTATTTTTTCAAAATTGAATTATTAGAGGCCCCCTAAACATAATCCAAACCTTTTGTATTTTTCCAATACAATTCAAAGTCACCCTCATGATAGATAGATGAGACATTAGTTTCGAAAAAAACTAATCATAAAAAAGAAGACCATAATCAATTTGGGAAAGATAATTCTCAGAGGTGAGTAAACTAAGTCGCTGATGCCTATTGATTTTTCGGTAATGTTACAGATAT
The DNA here is from genome assembly GCA_049286765.1 of Methylococcaceae bacterium. Taxonomy (GTDB): domain Bacteria; phylum Pseudomonadota; class Gammaproteobacteria; order Methylococcales; family Methylomonadaceae; genus JAGXGJ01. The sequence continues at coordinate 2,703 of JBAQEN010000443.1, read as the reverse complement.
TAATTGAATAAATTTACCAAGATAACTTGAAATCTGGCATGGCTTTTACATGGCAAAGTTTGCGCCATGCCATGCCGGATGGATTTCTCAATCCGGATTACCGATATCTGGTCAGGGTGAACATAGCGCCGATACCATATATATTTTGTTATCTCTTAAGTCAACAGCATCGGCCTGTCGCTGCCCGACCGACCCGAAATCATCCAGCAGGGTTGACATAGGAAATTCATAAAACCGTAATTTTAATCACACGCTGAACTGTCTTAACGCTTTAATTTTTTAGCGGCTTATCAATGGCTTCAGGTGTTCCTTCTCCTATGCTGTTGGTATTGGTCTTAAGATATATTTGTTTTAAACGTTTGAAGGCTGACCATAAGGTTTTATCCATAACAACTTCATTGCCAATTGACACAATTACCCGGATTAATTCAGGTATCTTGTTTGTGGTTGAGGCTATATAAATGGGTTGTACATACAAAACGCTATTGCCCATTGGCAGGATAATCATACGTCCCATTTCAATCCGAGAGCCACGTTGATCCCATAGGGTAAATTGCTCTGAAATTAACGGATTCTGGTGAATCAGGGCTTCAACCTGCGCAGGTCCATTGACTTGAACATTTTTACCGAACTTGTAAACGGTAATACCGGGTTTGTAATCCAGACTGCAATTGGTTTTATCCAGTGTGCCGGCGATACTTATCATGCTGAGATTAGTTCTATTAACGGGTGTCATTGGGTCAATCATGACAAATTCTTCCCGTTCATTACAGTTGCCAAAGTCCATGGTTTGATAATAAGGCAATACTGGCTGCCCCCGGACATTGGCAAACTGCCAGGTTTCGGCCTGTTCATAAAATAATGCAGGATCCAGCTGATGATATTTTGCATAAACTTTCATCTGCATGTAATAAAGGTCACGCGGATAGCGCAAGTGTTTTTTTAATTCCATGGGCATATCATTCAGATGTTTAAATAATCCTGGATAAGCGCTGGAATATGCCTGAATAATCGCATCTGATGGATCAGAAATATAATAATCAACATCGCCATCAAAGGCATCAATAACAACCTTAACGGAATTGCGTATGTAGTTGAATTTTTGATGACCGTCCAGAAAATCATCGTCAGCCGGCTTGGAGACTGGATACCAGTTTGATAGAGTATAAGCATCCTGTATCCAGTAAAATCTGTCTTTGGATATAACCAGATAAGGGTCTTTATCCAGATGCAGGAAAGGGGTTAGCGTATGAATGCGCTCGGTTATGTTTCTGCGTATCTTGAGCTTGCTCTGTGAAGTTATATTGGTTGAAAAGAATATTTTTTCATCTTGCAAATAAATGGCAAATAGTGCTTTTCTGAACAGGGATGGAATGGGGACGCCTCCCTCACCATGGTAAACTCCTGCCATTTCCGGGTCAGAACCAGCAATTCCCACGACATTGAGCTTATTGGGGACGATGGCATAGCCGTATTGCCCCTCGCCGTAGTAAATATCCGGATGTTTGATGCTGAAGCCAACATCGGAATTCATGTTTAAATCACGTAAATACCAGACCAGCGGTTTATCGGCATCCTGAGCAGCCGGTGAGACAACAGCGCCATAACCATGGGTATAGCGCAAGTGGGTGTTTTCCCAGTTTTGGGCTTCAGGCGGCAGCTTCGAAATATCAATTTCTCTGGCCGCCAGATTAACCTGCCGGGTATGGCCGAGAATAAAATAGCGATCTTCATCGACAGACAGGATTTTGTAATAAGGCCTGATTTCCTGTAATTGCTTATAATTGTCAATGATTATTTCTCTGTCCCATACGGGAATATTCTCAAAATGCTTTTGAGTACCCCAAGTATTAATGTCCTGCGTGGCATCCAGCTTAATACTCAGATCAACTGTCTTGATGTTCTTCAAATCATAAGCATCCAGCGTCGCATTAATGTTGTGCTGCATAAACGATTTATTTGATCTAACCGGATTGGGGTTGACGATAAATTTTTGAATCAAATCAGGTATAAATTGAACCTTCGGCAACCCTAAAATACAGAGGAAAGCAGTGAGGGATATTAAAAAGGGCGCTTTGATGCGATGCTTTTCGGAAAAAATAAACAGGACAGCAGTCACTGCTGTTGCCAGAAAGGTCACTATTCCCAGCCATATAAGCGGCAGTTTATAGCGAATTTCTACAAATCCAGGACCATAAAATACCGGTTCGTGTGCGCCGGTATAAAGCAGTGAAAATCGTTGTAACAGGAAACCCCAAACCACAAATGCGACAAAAAAGCCAATTAAAATGGTCAAATGGACCTTAGCGCCCAAAGGAAATTCTTTACTTTGATCGGGTACAAAAATATGTTCCAGCCAATACAGAATACCAACCATACTGAATATTAAAATGGCGGTAATTAGCAGTTCTTTCTGAATCAGCATGTAGATCGGATATGACAGCATATAGAAGCTGACATCATTTCCATAAACCGTTTCGGTTACCCCCGAATCACTACCAAAAAAGTAAAGTAATGAGGTTTCCCACTGGTTATAAAAAGGGATGGCGACAAATATCGCCAGCGCTAAAGAAATCGGCGTATAAACTCTTACCGATCCACTCATGAAGAAATCGGCAAAGCGCTGAAATCGCCGGCGTTTATCTAAATTATTAAGAACTTCATCTGGCGGGTTTAAGCCCAGATAACGGGACGCTATCCAGA
>JBAQEN010000442.1:0-2955 GCA_049286765.1 Methylococcaceae bacterium | reverse complement strand
GTAAAAGACGGAGCCGATATTCCTATAGAATTGCGTTCTACCCTTTGGGGGCCGGTGTCTTCAAAACCGTTATTAGGACATTCCGTGGTAATTAAATGGACAGCGCTGGAAACAGAGGCTGTCGATCTCGGTTTGCTCGACATGGATAAAGTGACTTCTGTCAAAGAAGCTATTGCAGTTATTAATCAGGCTGGCGCGCCCCCGCAAAATGTTGTGTTCGCTGATCGCGCCGGACATATTGGCTGGACCTATATGGGACGATTTCCCAAGCGCAAAGGCTTTGATGGCATGGCTAGCAGGTCTTGGGCAGATTCATCGATAGCTTGGGACGGGTTTATTCCAGCAGAGCAATTACCGCGCTTATACGATCCACCCGAAGGTTTTATTGTCACTGCTAATAACCGAACGTTGGGTCGTGATTATCCTTATGTTATTGCCCATAACTGGGCCTTAGGCTATCGCGCTTATCGCATCACCGAATTGCTGCATGAATCGAACGATATCACTGAACAGGATATGTTGCAGTTGCAACTCGATACGCGTAGTGAATTTTATGAGTTTTACCGGCAATTGGCCTTGCAGGAGTTAGAAGCGGTTATTAAGGGCGGCGATGGCTTAAATCAGAGCGGGCAAGCGTTGCGCGCCTGGGATGGGCATATGCATATCGACAGCAAGGGAGCGGCATTGTTAACGGCGTTTCGAACAAAATTGGCTGAAGCCCTGTTTGCCAAAGTTGTCGCCCGTTGTAGACAATACGATCCGAATTTCAGTTATGCCTGGCGCGAGATGGAAACCCCGCTGCGAGAACTATTGACTCAACATCCCAAAGGCGTTATTCCGGCGCAGTATAACGAAGACTGGGGGCTATTCATTTTGGAGACGTTGAATTCGGCGGCAAAAGACTTGCAAAGTCATTATCCCGGTATTGAGCTTGCCCAACTGAATTGGGGTGCGGTTAACCGGATCGTACAACTTCATCCTTTCAGCAAGAGTCTGCCGGTTCTTGGCGCATTTTTGGACATAGGAGAATTCGAAAGTCCGGGGTGCGCCAGCGTCTGTGTCAGGGTCATGTCTAATGAACATGGTGCTAGCGAAAGATTAGTGCTGGCTCCCACCCATCCCGAAAATGGCATACTGGAAATGCCCGGTGGTCAATCCGGACATCCCTTCTCCAGACATTACCGGGATCAGCAACAGTTTTGGCAAGAAGGCGAAATAGCCCCATTTATCCCCGGTAAATTTTTACATACGCTGCATTTCAAACCGGCATGAAAAGTCGCTTATTTATATTGAGAACAAATTGCGGCGCCGGAAAGGAGGGAGGCGTAAACTCAGGGCTTATTGCTTTATTTAAAGTTCTGCCTAATGCCCTCCGCGAGCGATACAAGCTGTACAATTCAAATTAATACAATGATTTTGCGCTTTACTGGCTTAATATTTTAATTGCAAAACAAATAGGCCGACTTTACTAATTTATGAAGGGTTTAAATTTTTCTTTTATGCAAACGAACATGAGCCCAGGCACATTCATGTCATGAAAGGCGGCGATTTTGCTAAATTTGACTTAGCATCATTAAAAGTTATTGACAATTACATGAAGCCTAAAGATATAAAAAAAAGCTTTGCGGATTGTGGAAAATCATAAAGTTGAATGTGGGATGAGATGAGTGTTTTAATTAAAGGTAAATCGGTGCATTTTGATGACCGCCATTTGCATGTTGAACTTGAAGTTGGTAGCGTCATATTAACTCCTATGTCATGGTACAAAGAACTACAAGCGGCTACATTCAAACAATTAGTTAATTACCAATTTATTTGTCAAGGTGCTGGCATAGAATGGACTGAGTTGGATTATCACCTGAGTATTGAAAGTATGTTGTTGTCACAAATAAAACAAAAAGCCGCGTAATGCGTAAATGGACTATGCGGCAATGATAAAGCCAAGTAGTGGGCAACGCTTTTTTGCTCACTACCAGGTTTAAATTTGTACGTAATTGCGTAATTTATTGAATAACGGTTAAGCCTTCAAAAACCGTAAGCCCTCATTGTCAACATCCACTTTTATCGTATCGCCGGCAGCAAAATGTCCTGCCAGTATCTCTTGCGCCAGCGGGTTTTCCAGTTGGTGCTGTATTGCGCGTTTCATCGGTCTGGCGCCGTAAACCGGATCAAATCCTGCTTCGCCTAACAAATCCATGGCTTCGTCAGTGATTTCAAAGCCGATTTCCCTATCCAGAAGACGCTGACGCAGAAATTCAATCTGAATGCCGGAGATGGCTCTGATTTGTTCACGTCCCAATGGATGGAATACCACCGCTTCATCAATCCGGTTGATAAATTCGAGTCGAAAATTCTGGCTGACTTTTTCCATAACAGCGGCTTTCATGACCGGGTAAAGGGCTTCGCCTGCCAGTTCCTGAATTATGTCGGAACCCAGGTTAGAAGTCATCACGATGACAGTATTTCTAAAATCAACGGTTCTGCCTTGGCCATCGGTCAAGCGGCCGTCATCGAGCACTTGCAGCAAGACATTGAAAACATCCGGATGCGCCTTTTCAATTTCATCCATCAAAATAACCGAATACGGTTTACGTCTGACCAATTCGGTCAAATAACCGCCTTCTTCATAGCCAACATAGCCGGGAGGCGCGCCAATCAAACGAGCGACTGAATGCTTTTCCATAAACTCGGACATATCGATACGGACCATCGCATCGACGGTATCAAACATGAATTCTGCCAGTGCTTTACACAATTCAGTTTTGCCCACGCCGGTTGGACCCAGGAATAAAAAAGAACCATTGGGTCGGTTGGGATCTGACAGTCCGGCTCTGGAACGGCGTATGGCATTGCTGACGGCTTTCAGGGCTTCATCCTGACCGACGACTCGTTTACTCAGCGCTTCTTCCATGCGTAATAACTTGTCACGCTCGCCTTCCATCATTTTTGACACAG
>JBAQEN010000441.1:0-1791 GCA_049286765.1 Methylococcaceae bacterium | reverse complement strand
GACCTACGCATGCTGTATTTGCAACTCATGGAGTGCAGAGATATCAAGCTGGTCGCCTCTGAATTGATGATATTAATTTTCGAAAAATCCTTACTCCCACGCTAATAAATTACGCCTGAATAACACTCGGTCAATTTTCACCCGGCACCTGAGAATTACTACAAACAAGCATATTATGTTATAAGGTTGTAAAAAATGTGGTTTTTAAAGTTACAACCTTAATCGTTTTGCTGCTGCTTTGATTTTTACCCAATCGGCTGCACGCCCCATAAACAGGAAAAGCGTTGCCATTATGACCCCCATTCAAAACCATCTTCTTGCCGCCTTGCCTGCGGAAATATTTAAGCGTATCTCCCCCCATCTGGAACTGATCCCGATGCTGCTCGGTGAAGTCCTCTACGAATCCGGCGGCCAATTGCATTACGTCTATTTCCCGACCACCGCTATCGTATCACTGCACTACCTCATGGAAAGTGGCGCATCGGCCGAAATCGCGGGAGTGGGCAATGAAGGCGTACTCGGAGTTTCACTTTTCATGGGTGGCAAAACCACGCCTAGCCTGGCCTCCGTACAGACTGCAGGCTTTGGTTACCGCCTGAAAGGAGGGTTGATGATGGAGGAATTTAATCGCGCCGGGCCGATGATGCGTTTGATGCTGCGTTACACTCAGGCATTAATGACACAGATATCCCAAACTGCGGTCTGCAATCGTCATCACTCGATAGAGCAACAACTGTGCCGCTGGCTGTTGTTAACCCTTGATCGATTGCCCTCGAATGAATTGACGATGACACAGGAGTTGATTGCCGGCATGCTCGGTGTCCGCCGCGAAGGCATCACGGAAGCCGCCGGGAATTTGCAGCGCGCTGGTTTGATTAGCTACCGCCGTGGTCACATCACGGCACTGGACCGGCCGGGATTGGAGTCCCGCGTTTGTGAATGCTACAACGTGGTCAAGAAAGAATTCCATCGCTTGCTCTGCGATGCCAGATCCATCTAGGCTTTGCATAAAACCTCCGCCTTATGTGCGATAACGCACGGAAAACGACAGGCTTAATTGCTAGGATAAAATTTGTTTGCTAGAAAATTTCCCCAGACTCAATTTACCTGAACGGTATCTGCAAGCAATAGCATGTGTTTTCTTATGCGGATGAGCGGATGAGCTCAATAGAATGGGTAAAATGCAGGTTGGTCTGTCTGTACGCTTCTAACTACCATGGCGTGATCCGTCTTCAGACTATTTCACGATTTGTACTAAGGTAAATCATGTCAAAAAAAATCCTCTATCCCGCCATTCACAAGCCCGTCTCAGGCACGACGGAGATGGAAGGCATCACCGATGACCTGCGCCAGGAGGCCTTGCTTAAAACAGGGGCCCTGCAAAGCGCGATTTTCAACAGCGCCAATTTCTCAAGTATCGCCACCGACGCAAAGGGCGTCATTCAGATATTTAATGTCGGCGCCGAGCGCATGTTGGGCTACTCAGCCGTCGACGTGATGAACAAAATCACGCCTGCCGAGATTTCCGATCCGCAGGAAGTGATAGCGCGCGCCAAGGCTTTGAGCGCCGAAATCGGAACCCCGATTACGCCGGGCTTCGAGGCATTGGTGTTCAAGGCCTCGCGAGGCATCGAAGATATTTATGAACTGACCTATATCCGCAAGGATGGCAGCCGCTTCCCCGCAGTCGTGTCGGTCACGGCCCTGCGCGACGCTCAAAAAGCAATTATCGGCTACCTGCTGATCGGCACTGATAATACCGCGCGCAAGCAGGTCGAAGCAGAGCAGAAG
>JBAQEN010000440.1:0-3743 GCA_049286765.1 Methylococcaceae bacterium | reverse complement strand
ATCGTATTGCTATTAATACGGCAAAAAACTATTTGGTGTCACGGTCAAGAAGAAGTTCAGATTATGAGGTGGATGTACAGGATGCAGAAGCTATTGAAAATGCACCTCAGTTGCAGGGTATGGAAACACCCGAGAGACTGCTATTAAATGAAGAAATAATTGACACAATAAGAACAGCAATTGATAAGTTGCCCGAAGAAATGCGCACAGCAATCATGTTGCGCGAGTTTGACGGTATGAGCTACGAAGAAATTGCTGCCGCAATGGATTGTCCAGTTGGTACGGTACGGTCACGCATTTTTAGAGCGCGTGAGGCGATCGATAGTAAATTAAACCCCTTGCTCGAACACGGTGATTTTTGATGCCTGAAGATTTAAATCAAAAAATATCTCAATTTCTTGATAATGAACTAGACCCTGTGCACGCATCGAGTTTATTAAAAAAAATGCAGTTACAGTCTGAATTACAAAACAAATTGCATCGTTATGAGGCTATAAATAAGGCAATAAGTACAGACGTATTTTTATTAACTAATTCTGATTTTTCAACAAAAATACGTCAACAAATCCAGCAAGAACCTGTTTATTTGTTCCCTGGACATAAATCATTCAAGCGGAGTCACAAGCAAATTGCTGTGGCTGCTTCAATTGCTATTGTTGCTGTAATTGCAGGACGAAGCATGAATGATCAGGATCAACATATTAAGGCAGCATCAACAGTCCAGGTAGCCCAGCAACAGGTCGAACAGTCATCCGACCCCATTTTTTACGCAGATCAGGCTAAACAACTTCCACTTAATTCACGTATCAATGAATATCTTCAGGCGCATAACAGCAGTGTATATACTAATGGTGAGGCTAATTTTCAGCCCTTTGCCAGAGTAACAGCTTATAGTCAGAAATGACCGTGATAAAACGATTTTCTATTGTTCTGCTCTTTTCAATAGGGCGCGTCTTGGCTGATGAGACCGAGATAAATGCTCTTCAAGCATTAATGAAAATGACATACGCCATGGAGGTCTTAAATTATAGGGGTACGGTCGCATTTTTAAAAAATGGCAAGCTAGAGCCTATGAAATACGTTCATGCAGCCAAAAAGGGTGTCGAACAGGAGCGGCTGTTGTCTCTAAACTCACCGATGCGTGAAATTATCAGAGACTCCGATAAAGTAAGCTGTTTATATAAGGAAACACAACAGATTGTTGTCGATCATCGGCCTTTTGAGCGGTCTTTCTTATTTGATATTCCTAGGAAACTGGATAAATTGGGGGCAATCTACCGGTTCGAGATAGTCGGTGAAGAGGATGTTGCCATGTTGCCAAGCTACGTTGTTGCTATTCAACCTAAAGATAATTTCAGGTACTTAAGGAAAATATGGATAGAAAAACGTCAGTTTTTGCCGCTTAAAGCCGTGGTCTATGACAGTTCAGGAGGGGCTCTGGAACAGGTTGTTTTCACTGACATTACAGTTGAAGATGCATTGCCATTTGTCGATGTTATCTCATCGGACACTACCTCTCCAGTGCAGCATATTCATCAACCAAGGTCTCAGTCATCAGAACAGGCTGCTTTTGTTGTTACCAATATTCCAAATGGATTCCGGGAAATATTTTTTACCCGTAGACCCATGCATAATACCGGGCAACTTGTTGATCATTTGTTGCTGAGTGATGGTTTAACTTCAGTCTCAGTTTATATGGAAAATAAAAGTGCAGTGATGCAATCAGGTCTTCAATCAGCTGGCGCAGTTAATTCATTTAGTCGAACAATAGGTGATGCGCAGATTACAGTAATGGGTGAAGTACCGGCTGAAACCGTCAAATTTATTGCAGAAGGGATTGAGCTTAAGGACTTCAAGGATTGAATAAATAGCCACAGGGTGCAATTTTAAGGACCGATTCCATAGGTTTTAGTCCCGATACAAAAGCACACAGGATAACAAAGTTTAAAGCCTGTCCATCTTGCACTTTTTTAAGACTTACTTAAGTGGCTATTGCTAAAGTAATTAATCATAATATAACAGTTTTATCAATAAGGAACGGAGTTTTTATGCTCAAAAAGTTTGGTTGGTGTGTTTTTCTAGTCGTACTGTTTAATCAAAATGTTTTGGCGCAATTGCCTGATTTTACCGAGATGGTGAAAGTCAGTGGTGTGGCGGTGGTCAATATCAGTACTACCCAAAAAGCCAAACCCGAGATTGCTGATGGTATTCAGAAAGAACAACCCATGCCTGAGGGAATGCCTCCTGAAATGGAGGAGTTATTCAAGCATTTCTTTAATAATCCTGATGGTGGTGGTTATGGGGGTGGAGATACGCAGTCACTGGGATCAGGTTTTATTATTTCCAAAGATGGTTATGTATTAACAAATCATCATGTCGTAAAAGATGCCGACGAAATCGTTGTCAAATTCTCTGACAGGCGCGAATTGGTAGCCAAACTTATCGGTTCCGATGCGCGTACCGATGTCGCACTATTAAAAGTGGATGCCGCTGATTTACCTGCCGTTACTATTGGTGAGCCAAGCCAACTAAAGGTTGGCGAATGGGTGTTGGCTATAGGTTCACCGTTTGGATTTGAACAATCGGTGACAGCAGGTATAGTCAGCGCAAAGGGACGCAGTTTGCCTGGAGGCAATTATGTGCCATTTATTCAAACGGATGTGGCGATCAATCCAGGTAATTCAGGTGGGCCGTTGTTCAATATGGACGGTAAGGTCGTCGGTATCAATTCCCAGATATATAGCCGTACCGGTGGGTTTATGGGGCTTTCATTCGCTATTCCAATGGATGTAGTAATGAACGTTGTTGAACAAATAAAAGCCAGCGGTAAAGCTGCGCATGGCTGGCTAGGTGTGCAGATTCAGGATGTGACACGGGAATTGGCTGAATCATTCGGTATGAAAAAACCGCAGGGGGCATTAGTTTCTAAAATAGTTCCCGGTAGTCCAGCAGAAAAAGCAGAGTTGCAGATTGGTGACATTATTACCGAGTTTAATGGTCAACCGATTGATACATCAGGTGATTTACCACCGATGGTAGGCATGACCCCTATAAATGATAAAGCAACGTTAAAAATTATCAGACAAGGCGAGGAGAAAACGATAAGCTTCAAAATAGGACTTTTGCCCGAGCAGGATGATAAAGCAGCCGAAGCCAAGCCTGGGAAGAGTAAACCCGCCAATAGGCTGGGTATTAGTGTCGTAGACATGACAGCAGAGCAGAGCGAGTCGTTGCAGGTCATTAAGGGAGGCGTTTTGGTTCAAAATGTTGCAAATGGTGCAGCCAAAAGTGCGGGTATTCAACCTGGCGATGTAATTTTGCGCATTCATAATGACGTTATTCGTAATGTTGCTGATTTTGAAAAAGTAGCCAAAAGTCTCCCAGTTGGCAAATCAATCGCTGTTTTGATACAGCGGCGTGGTAGTCCGGCCTTTTTGGCGCTTAAGCTTGATAAATAAGCTCGAATAGTTTTTATAATTTAAGCTGCCAGACAACGGAAAATAATTAGTTTGCCAGGTTAGTATGAACTAATCCGGCAAACTGCTAAAAATGATGGGTTATACATTATTGATACTGCGAGAGTATTGCTGATTAGGGGTGTTTATAGCTTCAAGAATGAGGGTGTAAAAAAATCTGTGTAAACTGCCTCTAACTAAAATCAGGCATCCTGTCCTGATACATAATCATAAACTGATTAATAGCGGGTTTCCAATCTCGTAATGGCATAGACCATTTTTTTGCGG
>JBAQEN010000439.1:0-6078 GCA_049286765.1 Methylococcaceae bacterium | reverse complement strand
CATTGCTTTCAGTGGCTGTTAAAGCTTGCGGATCAATATCTACAGCGTGAGCGATTTTAGCGCCCAGCAATATTGCTGCAACGGCCAATATGCCGGAGCCGCAGCCGTAATCAATGACCGTTTTACCCGTTAAATCATGACTGGCAAGCCATTCCAGACATAATGCCGTAGTTGGGTGTGTGCCGGTGCCGAATGCAAGTCCTGGATCCAGCGTCAGACAAACCGTACCAGATTCGTATTGTTCCTGATCCGTTGGGCAAACCCAGAGTCTGCCGGCAAATTTCATCGGCTTATAGAATTCCATCCAGGCGCGCTCCCATTCCTGATCGACAACCTCTTCATGCAGCCAGTTATGTAAGTTATCTGGCTTAAACTTTCGCAATACCAGAATTTTTATAAGCTCCGGTTCAGCATCCAATTCAAAGAGAGCGATAACCTGCGTGTTACTCCATATTTTGGTTTCACCGATAGCCGGTTCGTAAACAGGTTCGTCTTCAGCATCCATATAAGTGACGGATACTGCGCCGAGATTGCTGAGGAAATCAGCCAATTTGGGGGCAGTGTTTTCATTGGTGATAACGGAAATTTGATGCCAAGGCATAATGCAGGGTGTTGAATAAATATATAAAGTTTACAGATTGGGTTGCAGTTTTTTGCAAACCGGCATGTCATGGTAAATGTTGATAAAAACTGACCGCATCGAGAAAATCACTGCCGATTTTTTTGTGTGCTTTTTAGTGCTTGTGGTGTTGAGGTTTGGCTGCCGACAAGGGGAAGCCAAACCTGTACTGCTTGTTAATCAATGCCCAGCTTTTTTTCCAGATAATGGATATTTTGCTCGCCCATAGCGAAAGCGCTGTCATTCATGATGTCCTGCTGTAACGGGATATTGGTTTTAATGCCATCTATGATTATTTCACTCAATGCGGTATTCATGCGGGCAATGGCGCTTTTCCGGTTGTCGCCGTGAGCAATCAATTTACCTATCATTGAATCGTAATAAGGCGGTACTTTATAGCCGTTGTAGATGTGTGTTTCGCAGCGGATACCGGGGCCGCCAGGCATGTGAAACTGATCAATCGTGCCGGGACAGGGCATGAAAGTCCTGGGGTCTTCTGCATTTAAACGGCACTCAATGGCATGGCCGGTAATTTTGACCTGGTCCTGAGTGATGGATAGCGGTTCGCCGGCAGCAATGCGCAGTTGCTCTTTAACGATATCAAACCCCGTCACCATTTCCGTAACGGGATGTTCGACCTGAACGCGGGTATTCATTTCAATAAAATAGAATTCGCCTTTTTCATATAAAAATTCAAAAGTACCCGCGCCTAAATAGCCAATATCAATACAGGCTTTGGCGCAACGTTCGCCTATGGTTTTACGTTGTTCTGCGCTGATACCCGGTGCGGGGGCTTCTTCAACCACTTTTTGATGGCGGCGTTGCATGGAGCAATCACGCTCACCTAAATGGATGGCGTTGCCGTGAGCATCCGCCATTACCTGAAACTCAATATGGCGCGGATCTTCCAGAAATTTTTCCATGTAAACAGTCGGATTGCCAAAAGCATTGCCCGCTTCGGCTTTAGTCATGGCGATGGCGTTAAGAAGCGCTGATTCAGTATGTACCGTTCGCATGCCTCTGCCGCCGCCGCCGCCGGCGGCTTTGATAATAACCGGATAACCAATTTCGTGAGCCATTTTGAGGTTTTTTCTGTCATCATCCGACAAAGGATCGTTATTGCCAGGGACGCAAGGGATTCCGGCGGCCAGCATCGCGTTTTTGGCGGAAATTTTGTCACCCATCAGGCGTATGGTTTCTGCATTCGGGCCGATAAAAACAAAGCCGCTTTGTTTTACTTTTTCAGAAAAATCTGCATTTTCGGATAGGAACCCATATCCGGGATGAATAGCTTCCGCATCAGTCACTTCGGCCGCGCTGATGATGGCTGGAATATTCAAGTAGCTGTCAGCAGATGCCGCAGGACCAATGCAGACCGACTCATCGGCCAGTCGTACATGCTTAAGGTCCCGGTCTGCTTCAGAATGGACGGCAACCACCTTAACGCCTAATTCTCTACAGGCGCGTAAAATACGTAATGCGATTTCGCCCCGATTGGCGATAACTATTTTATCGAACATGAGTATCCCTCGTTTCCCGTCTATTCAATGATGAATAAGGGTTGGCCATATTCGACTGGTTCAGCGTTATCAACCAGAATTTGAGTAACAGTGCCGCTTATATCGGCTTCAATCTGATTAAGAATTTTCATCGCTTCAATGATGCACAGGGTGTCGCCGGCCAGCACGGATTGCCCAACCTCCACGAAAACTTTTGTGCCAGGCGATGCCGAGCGGTAAAACGTGCCTACCATAGGCGACTTAACCACATGCCCCGTTATTTTTTCTTCACCGGGCGTCACCGTAGCAATAGTTGCAGCAGTTGCAACCGTCACAGCGCTAGCAGGCGCCTGGGCATAAGCAACGGGCGCAGGGGGGGCAGAATAACGGCTAATTCGGATTGCTTCTTCGCCCTCTTTAATTTCCAGTTCTGCAATGTCAGATTCCTCGATAATTTCGATGAGCTTTTTTATTTTTCTAATATCCATTTTCTATGGTCTCTCGGTTAATATCTGATGTGCGGCCTGTAAGGCCAGTTCGTATCCTGTTGCTCCCAGTCCACTGATAACGCCTTTAGCAATATCCGAGAAATAGGAATGTTTTCTAAAAGGTTCGCGTGCGTGGACGTTTGATAAATGAACCTCAATAAATGGGATTTTGGTTGCCAGTAGCGCGTCGCGGATGGCGATGCTGGTATGGGTAAACGCAGCTGGATTGATAATAATGAAGTCAACTTTGTTATAGTAAGCCTGATGAATCAGCTCAACGATTTGGTGTTCTGCGTTATTTTGATGAAAATCAAGTTGGTGCTTTAATTCGGCCGATTTTTTTTCAAGCGCTTGCTGGATATCGGCGAGCGTCTGATTTCCGTAATGGCCGGGTTCGCGCGTGCCCAGTAAGTTTAAATTCGGGCCATTTAAAACGGTAATGGTTGCCACAATATTTTGTTGGTAGATTAAAAAAGCAATTTTTAGCCGCTAATTTTACCGTGTTAAGAGTTTTTGTCCAGATATAATGATTTTTGTAAAAGTTAGCGACAAAACGACTGTATTTTGCCGCCGATGCTTAAATATTAAGATGTGAATTTCAAGATTTAATTGCACTGTTATAGACTGATTTGAGTCAGTAGAAAACACTATATGGAGTTGTTATCGCTTGCAGATCTCGATCTATACTCTTTTTGCTTAAAAGCCGGTTTATGATTTGATGTCAGAAGCAAAGCCGGCACTATACGAGGCGCTTTAGTTACGATCCAATTTGGCTTTGGCTTTTCTGTATCGCTGTTGTTGATCTGTTCTATCAGTGCACGAAAACGGCTTTGCTCGTCATTTTTAGATAAAAATTCTGTTACCAGCTTATAACGGCTTAAAAAATAAAATTTTTTTAGTGTGATCACTGAACATGGAAATTTTGTTGTGACAAGAAGGGCCCGATATTTATCGGTAGACAGCTTAAATGTTTTCCTGAACATATTGTATAAAAATGTTTTTTTATGATTCATTTCTGAATAGCCAACAAAGACAATGCTGATAGTGGCAAATATTGAACGTTTTTTTAACCTTAAATATTTGCGACAGAACCCGATAAACTTATCAATGGGACTTTTGAGCGCATTACTTAGCCATAACGGACTACCGCCTGTTTGCGAAACAATTCAACCATAGAATCGCAAAACTGTTTGAATAAGCCACCTAAAGCTACATCCAGTAATTTATTGGAAAATTCGAATTCAAAATGTAGCGAAATAATGCACTCATCTGTTCCTAGCGGGGTAAAATGCCAGATACCTTTGAGTGATTTGAAGGGGCCTTTTTCCAGATTTATTGAAATGGAACGGCCTTTTTCCATGATATTAACCGTGGTAAATTCAAAGCCAATTTTACCCTTTGCGATCGTCATAATTGCTCTTGATCTATTATCCTGTTCTTCGTGGACTTCAGATGAAATACATAAAGGGATGAATTTTGAGTATGAATTAATATCATAAACGAGATCGTACATCTGATCAGCTGTATATGGGCTGGTTACCTGCTTACTAATACTGGACATGTTGTATGTATTACTGGTTGCGAAGTGTCTGGTATTTATCGGTTAATTTTTTAATTTCTAGCTGGGCCAGAATTTGCCCGGTTACGCCGTATTGAATATCCAGGAAGTTAATTAGAGGACCTTAATTTGTAAATCAGCGTCCAATAGTTTCCACTTTCAGCATCAGTTTACCAGCCTATGCACACAAATAAATATTAAAAAATCAATATGATAATAATTTTCATGGAAATTCTGACGCTGTTTGTTTACAAATATTGGACGCTGTTTTATATCTCAGAGGCTTGGGAACTAGCGTCAATCAGAGTAAATAAGAATCAGTTTCAGGTAAGGGTTTACGGGCTCGGTGACAGCCGAGCATGCCTGAAAATATTGCTTTTGCCGAAACATCACAATAGCCCTGCTCTTCAAGGAGGATAGATAGTTCTTCTATAGAATAAAAATTTTCAAGAGCGTTAATAAAATATTGAATGAGATTTAAAGCGGCAGGACTGCTACGAAACAGCAATCCAGTACCACTAAGACACAGACGCAAATAAGCATAGTAAACTTTTTCAACCACTCGATTGCTAGGTCTTAACATATCGCAGTGGTAAAAATATCCACCTGGTTTGAGAACGCGGTTAATTTCTCCGAACATGTGCGCAATTCTTAAGTGGCGAGATGCAAACTGCAAAGTTACCAGATCAAAGTGATTGTCGGGAAAAGGCAATGTATGAACATCAGCAATCACGCTATTAATGTGAAACCCCAATCGTTCAGTGCGCTGCCGACCCACTTCCTGCATCGCCGTGCTGCGATCAATCGCATGGATCTCCAGAGTTGGTTCGCGTTTAAGTAAGGCAATACCTATCGCATTAGTACCCGCACAAACATCAAGTACGCGTTGCTTTGGCTGCAATTCGATCATCGACATAAAGCAACGTAGAAACCAGTTCCAGCAACCCAGGCTGGCAACTTGATTACCACGATCATAGTACGGTGCAATGTTCTTAAAAGCATCATTAAGTTTCTCAGACCAAACCGTGCTAAAAGCTGATTCTCGAACTTGTTCACGTTTTGTTAGTGGTGGTAAAGCCATAGATACAAAATCTCTGTTAATTAAAATTGTTGGGGTTTCGTGAGTGTGACCTTAGGCTTTCCACCTTAGGAGCAACCAAGAAGCGCTTAACCTTAATCTGTCTGTCTTAAGTTGAAAACCTGATCTGACGTCCTATAATGATGACTATTATTTCCGCTTCCAACGCGGCAACCACATTTGCGCAAATGATGTCGCAAACATAACCAAAGCCGCCAGACTATATCCAAAGCCGCCGATCATGGTAATCCAGGCGCATACCGGCCAATACTTGGTCAGCCACCAGGACGCGACATCCAAAACCAGAAAAGCAAAAGGCGTTGATATTAAGATCAGTTTCCAGAACTGATTAAACTCGGCCATACCGAAGATCCCTCCGACAAACAGGAAAATGAAGCCTATACCGAACAAATGAATATGGGAAACGCGCGTCAATGTGGCAATGCTGGCGCCATGATCGATTTCAGCCAAGCTTTTTGCGACTTCAAGTTTGCTCACTTCCGGCAAACCCGATTCAGCATCGTGACAGGAAGCACAATGTTTTTCAAATAAAGGCCCTACCTTGTCCCATTCTGCAACCGGGGCATCGTCACGCACCCACTTGATCAAGGTAAAATTAACGTCTGCCGGTGCTTTGTCTTTCATTTTACCGGTGAGGGAGGCCTCCAGCTTGGAGCCTGAGCGGTTACCATAATAGCTGTAAACAATATCATTTATCGACAAGCCTGGCTTACCATCCGCCATCCCATGCGTGAGCATGATTTGGGCGCCCGCCATGCACAAACCCAAACCCATCACCAATAAAAAACCAGTGTATAAAACCCGGTAGGTTAAAG
>JBAQEN010000438.1:0-3284 GCA_049286765.1 Methylococcaceae bacterium | reverse complement strand
CTGTGTCTGGAGCTATAGATCTCATGTTCCTTCCTGCCAAGAAGACAAATAAGCCTGTTGTTCCTGGCTTAAATGATCGATACGTATCGCCATCGCATCCAGCTTCATAACGGCGACCAAGTGATCCAGTTCGGCCGGCACCGGATGCACGGCATTTTCAAGTTCAGCACCATGCCGCCACAGATGAACAATGCTGAGTGCCTGATTGGCAAAACTCATATCCATGACGGTCGCCGGGTGGCCTTCTGCAGCGGCGAGATTAACCAGCCGGCCTTCCGCCAGCAGACGTATTGAGCGGCCGTCTTTCAGCCTATACGATTCGACGCCAGCGCGCGGCCGCTGTTTTGACAAGGCCAGCTTTTCCAACGCCGGTATATTGATCTCGACATTAAAATGTCCTGAGTTGGCAATCACGCAGCCGTCCTTCATAACCTCCAAGTGTGGCAAATCAATGACATGTTTGTTTCCGGTTGCGGTGATAATAAAATCCGAACAGACGGAGGCCTCGAGCAAGGGCATGACAATAAAACCATCCATGGCGGCTTCCAATGCTTTCAGCGGATCGACTTCAGTGACGATGACATGAGCGCCATGGCCTTTGGCTCGCATCGCAATGCCCCGCCCACACCAGCCGTAACCGGCGACAGTAAATGTTTTACCGGCCAGCAGTATATTGGTTGCACGGATCACTCCATCCAGCGTGCTTTGACCGGTGCCGTAACGATTATCGAACAGATGTTTAGTCATCGCATCGTTAACTGCGATGACCGGAAATCTAAGGGCATTGTCGGCGGCCATCGCCCGTAGCCGAATGACTCCGGTTGTGGTTTCTTCGGTGCCGCCAATCATGCCGGCCAATAAATCACTGCGGTTCCTGTGCAGTTCGCTGACCAGATCGGCGCCATCATCCATCGTCAACTGCGGCTTATGATCAAGAGCGTTGCCGATATGCCGGTAATAGGTACTGTTATCCTCTCCGCAAATGGCAAACGTGGAAATCTGATAATAACGCACCAGAGCCGCGGCAACATCATCTTGAGTGCTGAGCGGATTGCTGGCGCACAAAACTATCTCTGCGCCCCCTGCGCTTAGGGTCCGGGCAAGATTCGCAGTTTCAGTGGTGATATGCAAACAACCGCTGATGCGCGCTCCCGCCAACGGCTGCTCTTTGCTAAAACGATCGAGTAACCGGCGCAATACCGGCATTTCCGTAAATGCCCACTCGATACGCTCACGGCCTTGATCGGCAAGCGAGATATCTTTGATGTCATGATTGATAGTAGTCATAATTTGATAAGATCAGTAAATTAAGCCCAGCAGAAAAATGAGTCATTTTCGTTTATTTTTCCATCGCGTTTGCCAGTAAGCGTAGCAAAGCAGACGTAAATAACTGTCGATGTTGCTTTGGCGACATAGTTAAAATTCCGTTGTTTAAGCGAGCTGCCTGCTGTCGCGGTTAGTTCTTCGATAATTTCAAAGGAATAAACCTATTGCGCTAACTGGGAAAGAATAGCCGACTTATAACCGGGTATGGTTACGACTTCAAGAACTTTATTGGCAATTTTCGTTTGCACAAAATCATTCATCCAAGCAATGATATAAGGGTAGCTAATAGTCTGACTCGGCCTCATAGGCGAGGGCATTATCAAAAGCACGGTATTGAAAACTCTAAGTAATAAGACAAGACTCCTTCTTGTACTATAGTATCCAACAATCCATCCAGTTAAGGCGGACGTTTGAAGGAATACTCTACTATTTGGCTGAAGTTGTATGTAAACAGAAGCCGCATAAGGCTTTATTAATAATTAAAATCATAGTCTTGCTTCAACCTCGCACCATAAAGACTAGGAAAACACCGCTTTCTTAAACCGACCAATAGCAATAATGGAGTAAACACTATGAAAAAAATGCGGCTCGCCATCATCGGATTGGGGAGTTTAGGACGCAAATGCGCTGAGGCAATTTTTGCCGACCAGTCCACAGCACTGGCGGGTATTGTGCTGCGCAATCTCACTTCTCCGGCTTTAGGCTTAAATGTGCCTGTTGTTACCCACATCAGCGAACTGCAAGATGTTGATGCCGCGCTCATTTGCGTTCCTCCTGATGTGGTAATGGGAGTTGCGAAAGCCCTTCTGCAAAGCCGTATTCCCGTGGTGGAATGCGCACGTCTCCATGGCGAGGCCTTCCTCAGACATAAGTCAGAAATTCATCGGGTTGCACTACTTCATAAAGTTCCAGCTATCGTCGGCGCAGGATGCGATCCGGGTGCACTGTCATTGTTCCGCAGTTATTTCGCGTTGCTAGCCCCACACGGGCATACGGAAATCAGTCTGCACACTGGGTCAAGTCTGCACCATACCTTGGCGGCGGAGCGGATAAAGGGCGTCAGGAAGGCCCTGGCGACAGAGATCAAGTCCATAGAAGGAACAGTTCAACGCTATGTTTATGTTGAATTAGAACCATCGGCTGATGCAACCGAAGTGGAACGGCTAATAGTAAATGACCCGGTTTTCCTGACCGAACAGACCTTGGTATTCCAGGTTCCCAGCATTGCCACGCTGGAGGAGAACAAACCGTGGGATGTTGCTGGAACGCCATGCAAAACCGGGGGACGTCTATCATTCCTCTTTTTTGCTGGAAGCGCGCTACGATGAGGCAAGCCTTGCCGCACGAATGATGCTTGCTGCCGCGCAATCATTACCATCCCTACAAGCGGGCGTCTATTCCTTGTTAGATCTGCCGCTGGGTGTGCTGTGGGGACAACAGCGTTTAGCTGAAGAAAAGGAGTGGATATAAGTCACTAAGTTAGTGTAATTAACAACACCCTTATAGAACCGGCTTTAGCATGAACGAATTGAATTTTTGTGTCATGAAACAAGACAATGAACTACTGGTAACTTTTATGGTAATTCAAGATCACAATGAACGTCCTGCCAACTGCTTCAACTAAGCAAGTTACACTAAATCAAAGCTCAAATTGAAAACTAATTTACCGCATCAATGACGAATGTCCGGTCGGATTTGTGGCTGTAACGATTCATTTTTTCATGATCATCGTGAGGCTGAAATGTTGCATTTTGTGAGGGACAAAAAAACAGAACCCAAGCGCGTGGAAGTCCCTTGCCACAGAAAACGAGGTGCAAGTTAACAGCATCTTGTTCACGTTTACCGGCGCCAATCTCGCCAATGAAATTCACAAAGCACTGTATTATCATCCCCGGCAAGAATAAAACTTCACGCAGTTGTTCTTCTTCTCATAATCATGCTGTCTTGCTCAGTCCTAC
>JBAQEN010000437.1:0-4642 GCA_049286765.1 Methylococcaceae bacterium | reverse complement strand
ATGCTATCCATGGTATGTTGAAACACAACGAACCTTTTGACAACACCCGTTTTTATGCAATTCCGGAATCTGCAGAATAGTCATAAATCAATGAAATAAGGTTGACTTTAAACAGAGTATCTACCCGGCTTAGTCATTACCTCAATCCAAGCCAGTCACAGAGCAGGGTTTTCCGGTCTATGTATGAAGAGAACCAGCGCGCTATATCCTCGTGGGCGCCGTCTTGCAAGCAAGTTTCGACAAGCTTTTCATTACCTATAAAGCCCAGCAATATTACATCCGGCAATATTTCCGGCAATCTTTTTGTGACATATTTTTTTATTTCGGCAAAACTAGAAAGCGGAATCTTATTGTAGATAATGCCTATGTTTGCCAAGCCCTTGCATTGCATAAAGGATACACACAGCACCGTATTGTCTATGGCTGAGCCGATACCGGGCTTGCCGACAAAAATAACATTGCAAGGTAATGATAACGCCACATCTACGTTTGATGCACCAACTACGCTACCCACTGAAGGGCCGCCGACGCCGTCGATAACGACCACCTCTTTGTCCTTGCCTACACTGAGTATCGAGGCCAGCACATCTGCCATCAGTTCATCGGATCGCTTTGTCAGTCCATCAATAAAATCTCTGCTAAAACCTTTTCTGAAAACCAGATCGCCTATGTCTTTATAGGGAATTTTTGTTTGTTCGCAAAACAGAGCGACTGTCCGTTTTGCGATACATTGTGTGACAGGTTTGATGTAGGCCAACTGGTTGGGTGTAAAACCCGACACTAATAATTGTGCCAAAATCCCCAGACATACCGTGCTTTTTCCTGTTCCGGATTCCGAACCCATAACATAGATATATTTTGCAGCCATAGGTTTATGCCCTGACAGTGTTTCATTGTATGCCGGACTTCATTCTTAGGCCGTATTGCTTATCCACGACTGAACCGGGTTAAGTAAACCTTTCACAACGTATCGGATTAAAGGTTGTGCTACTTGAAACATCATAAAGTTTTAGCCACCGCCTCCGATATTCTCCCAGGCATTGCCGCTGGAATCTTCTAATGTATGCAATATTTCAGTGGTTTCCCGCTGTTTGGCTCGCAATTCTTCGAGTTCTTGCTTCACTTCTGCCGCAGATTGCAGGGATTTCACTACTAAATTATCAATCTGGGCACTCCGTTCAATAAGTTCGACCAGCTTTTGACTGTATTCATCTGTTGTTTTCATGGGTTCATTCCTCCGGTGGTTAGTAAAATTTTATCCAAAACGATGGGGCTGAAAGCTGTTATTGCTTATCCATTACTAAACCAGGTCAAATTCCTGCTCTTTCTGGTAAGCAATAAATGCCGTATTGGAGTGATTAATAGGCTTTCCAAAACTATCCATGCGCTTGGGTTCATACACGGTTATTCAGATTTTTCGGAAAACAAATAGTAAAGCACGTTCCATTAAACGGTTCAGACTTTACGGATACGGCGCCCTGCATCGCAACTGTAACCATATTACTGACAATGGCAAGACCCAAGCCTGTTCCGCCCTTGCCACGGCCTGTGGTAAAAAAAGGCTCGAAAATCTTGCAGATATTTTCCGGACTGATGCCAGAGCCATAATCACGTGCTGTCAAAATAAACTGCCCGGCTTTATCAGGTTCCACCCGATCGGTCACGGCAATTTCAACTTTACCGCCATTACCGCCAGGGTAGGCGTAGCGTTCAATATTTTGCAGGAGATTCATCATGATTTGGGTCAGGTATCCGGGATAGCCGTGCCACTCTTGTTCCTGCTGTATGCCTGAGACATCTAGCTTGATGTCAAGTTTTGCCTGCCTGGCGCTGATTGTAAAAAGATCGATGGCATCTTTGAGTAAAGCCGGCAAATTGACCGTTTCTTGATGCTCGATAATCTGATCGACGGCGATTTTTTTAAAATTCTCGATTAAACGATGCGCGCTATCGACGTTTTTTATCATCAAACCGGAAGATTCCAGGACATCCTGCAGAAGTTCCTCGTTCGCGGAGTCGCCTTGAAATAAAGACTGTATTTTCGGTAACGACAAGCGATTTTGTATTATGCTGAGTGCCGTCTTAACGATGCCCAAGGGCGTATTGATTTCATGAGCCACGCCGGCCACGGCTTGAGTCAGCGCACGGTGTCTTTCCAGCGCGGCTTCAGCTTGTATGGCTTGGCTGATAAGCTTAAGTTCCTGCTCCCGCAGCCGTTTCTTTTCCAGGGTAGCGCTGATTCTAGCTTTCAACAGCGTCGAATTAAACGGTTTGGGCAAATAGTCTTCTGCGCCTATTTCAATACAATTGATGACATGGTCAATATCCGCGCACGCTGAAATCATGATCACCGGAATCTTAATCAATGCCTGATCGGCTTTCATGCGCAGAAGCACTTCGTATCCGTCCATATCCGGCATCATGACATCAAGCAAAACCAAATCGAACGAGTCCTGACAAAGTTTTTCCAGGGCTTGAGCGCCACAATCCGCCAAAACGATCTGATAACCCTGGTGTTCCAAACGCCGGGACAATATCTCCTGATTGGCGGGATTATCGTCAACCACCAAAATCCTGCCGCTTACTACCTGTTCCGGAAGCGCTGTTTTGTGTTTATTAAAATCCGTTCTCGGTATTTGTTTTATTTCCAGTGACTCGTTATCGCCTGTCTGCAAAGGATTGTCATTGGTACAGTAAAACAGAATTTCCAGGCGCTCTAGTATTTGCTGCGCAGCACTGTTAATCTTGCCAAGATCGCTGACCAATCTTTCTTGACCGCTGCTGTCAGCTTCCTCAGCAAGCATTTCGGAATAGCCGAGGATTTGATTTAACCAATTCAGCAGATCATGACGAGTTTGAGGATTGATAGCCAAACACGTCCCGGTTAAATTTTCACAGTTCGTCATGATAATTCCAGAAATTTATGAATTTTCGACAATAACCGCGAGAACTCGATAGGTTTGGTATCGTATTCATCACAACCTGCGTCCAGGGCTTTTTGCCTATCCTCACCCATGGCGTGAGCAGTCAAGGCAATCAGTGGGATATTGCGAGTCTCAGGATCGGCCTTAATCCGGAGAGTCGCTTCCCAGCCATCCATGACCGGGAGACTCATATCCATCAGTATCAAATCCGGCTTAAGCGATTTTGCCAGCTGCACACTCTCGATGCCATCAACGGCGACGGATATCTTAAAGCCATTTTTGATGAGTCTGCGCGATAACATATCGCGGTTATATTCATTATCTTCAACAAGCAATATTTTGGTCATTGTCCAGTTACTGCCGGTAGTTTGACAACAAACATGGATCCCACTGCCAGTTCGCTTTCAACCGAAATGCTTCCGCCCATTATTTCACAGAACTTTTTGGTGATCGTCAATCCGAGACCGGTACCGCCGTATTTTCGGGTGGTTGAATTATCGGCCTGAGTAAAGGCGTCGAATATCTTATCGATCTGTTCTTTGGACATGCCGATTCCGGTATCGCTGACTTTAAAAACAATCCAGTCGGCTCCCGGCGTTTTTTCCACCATTACTGAAAAATTTATTTCTCCTCCATGAGTGAATTTGCCGGCATTACTGAGTAAATTCAGCAAAATTTGCCTGAGTTTGACCGAATCCGCTTTAACTTTAATAATAGGGATGATTTCAGAACATTTTACGTACAGTTTATTTGCGTTTTTATCGACTATCGGCTGTACTGTATTAGTGACTTCAGTAATCACCGAAGGCAAATGAATATCTTCAAGAAATAATTCCATTTTTCCGGCTTCAATCTTGGATAGGTCGAGTATTTCATTGATTAACGAAAGCAAATGGACTGCCGAAGAATGAATTTTCTGCAAATCGCTGACGAAGTCATTCTGCCCGGATTCTTTAGCTTCTTCTAGCAGAATCTCGCTGTAACCGATGATCGCATTCATAGGTGTGCGTAACTCATGGGACATATTCGCTAAAAAGACGCTTTTGGCGCTATTGGCCTCTTCGGCAACGGCGCGAGCCTTTTGCGCTTCAGTGATAGCCTTGGATAATTCGATTTCAGTTTGCTTGAGTTCGGTAATATCTGTTCGGATTGCAACGGTACCCGTATTCCATACTCGCCTTTCGCTGACCCGCATCCAGCGGTCGCCCCTGAAATGTTCCACAAAATTTTCTCTCGGCGAACGATGCCGGGTCATACGTTCGGTGAGCCATTCTTCAAGCCGGCCGTCGGCATCGATAATTAAACCTGATTGTGCGGCGCCTCGCATAATCGATTCAAAAGCGAGGCCCGGTATAATAGGGATACCGAAATTCATGATTTCCCGGTAGCGTTGATTGCATTCCACCAGACGGTCTTCCATATCGAACAGGCAAAAGCCGTCTGCAATACTTTCTATTGCCTCCCGCATCCTGGAACGGCTTACTTCCTCCCCGCGCATCGCCTGCTGAAGCCTGCTATCGACGATGGTGATAAAAATAGCCAGCGCGGGTATCAATACGGAAGCAAATGACACCCAAAAAAACAACTGTGTGGAGTTTAACGAACTTGACGCCCAAACCGGAGCTACATCGCCGGCAAAAAAATAGGTGGCCGCCATAGCCGTATAATGCACGCCACAAAAGGCACAGCCCATAATCAGCGCAGCGCCGAATTTAGCG
>JBAQEN010000436.1:0-2474 GCA_049286765.1 Methylococcaceae bacterium | reverse complement strand
GATAATCCAGAATCGCCAGGCGTCAACCACCGAGAAATGGGTCGTCCCATCGAAAAACATCGCTGGCAGATAAAAGACCGGAATCGCGATCGCGGCGCATAAAAACAGAACTGCGATCTCGCGGCGTTCGGGATCGCGCAATGCCGGGACAAGTGCGCGAACCAACAGACCAAACCAGAACAGCAGTCCAACAGCGAGTAGCATTTGCCAGGCACGGCCAAGTTCGAGGTATTCCCATCCCTGGTCGCCGAACCAGAACCAAAGCTTCGGCAGCAGCTGCCGCATGCCAGCCCATTCGCCCAGCAGGCTGCCGACGACGACAATCACCAACGCCCAGAACAGGGTATCGATGCCTTTTTTCTGCCCAGTGGGGTCGCCTCCGCCGAGCGCTGCGGCGAGAAAAAGTGCACCAGCGACATAGGCGGTGGCGATCCAGAAGATTGCAAGTTGTAAATGCCAGGTACGCAGCAGGTTGCTCGGTAACCATGCTGCCAGATCGAAACCATAAAAAGTTCCGGGGTCTGCGCGGTAGTGGGCGACGGCGCTACCGACCAGGCTTTGGGCCAGAAATAGCAGCGCGACTAGCGCAAAATATTTCAATGTCGCACGCTGGCCTGATGTCACACGGGGACTCAGCAGTTTCAGGGGCAGATATCCTGGTCTGGACTTCCAGCCGAGATAGTCGAACTTGCCGAAAGCAAGAAGCACCGTTGCCGTGCCACCGAGCAAAAAGACTAGGCTCAATGCGCTCCATAGTACAGCGTCCGCAGTCGGCGTGTTGCCAGCCACGGGATCGAAGGGGAAATTGTTGGTATAAGAATGCAGTGTGCCCGGCCGGTTGGCAACCGACGCCCAGGCGGTCCACGCGACAAATGCGCTGAGCTGCTCCAGTTCAGCGGGATCACTGATGGTTCCGGCGCTGAGACCGCCGTTCCTCACAGGATTGGAAAAGTACTCGTTCCATACGCTGGTCTGGTGTCGAAACCAGACCTCAAAGGCGGGACCTACGGCCAGATTCCCGGTTTGAGGATCGTAGCGGTTTTGCTTCAGCTCAATCCGCACCTCCGCTTCGACCATAGCGCGCTGGGCGGGTGTCAAACTATCGAGCGGGCGACCGTAGTGCTGCTGGGCGATGCTCGTCGCGTTATGAAGCGCTAAAGTATGAAGATACTCGGCCGAGAAATCGGGGCCGAGCAAAGCGCCATGGCCCCAGATTGTTCCGTTGTCCATCAGACCGTATTTGAGAAATACCTGCTGGCCATCGCGGATGTCTTCGCCGGTGAAGATAACGCCCCCATCAGTATTAGTAACCTTGTCCGGGATGGGCGGTGCTTCGTGATAGACCTTGAACGTCAACAGAATGAGGACCGAGAGTCCGAGCGCCATGGTGAGGATACTGGCGCGCCGCCACCATTTTGATAAAACCTGTGGTGACAAATTCCCGGTTGTGTGACTCTCAGCAAGTGGATCTGCTCCGGCGGTGATTTCATTCTGCATATTTGCACCTTCTATTTGCGGTTATGGGCATGGCCTGTTAATCAGCTTTCAATTTTTCCAGGTGTAAGCAGGAAACGTCCTTAACAGGATATACTGTCTTGATGACTTATATTACGTGTAAGCCCAAGTGCTAAAAGTAGAAAAACAACACGCTGTTTTTGGTCAATTCATAGTGCTGATTTAGAGTCTATGAAGAATCACAACATTCATTCCATCGCATAGGCTACCGACTGAATAACATTTATCAAAGGGCTCGGATAAATACCAAACCAAACCAGCAGCATGATTAAAACGGCGAGTGTTGCTGTAGAAATCCAATTTTGACCAGGTTTACTTGATTTAATTGCAGTCGCTTCGACGTTCATCGACATAACAACGATGATTCTCAAGTAGTAAAAAAGCCCCAGTCCGCTCCCAACGATAATGGCGAACAGCAACCCCCACAATTGGCCATCAGCAGCGTTGGTAAAGATATAGAATTTACCGATGAATCCGGCAGTCAGCGGAATGCCCGCCAGCGAGAGCAGCATCAGGGTAAAGGTCGCAGCCAGCCACGGCCGTCGCCAAAACAGTCCGCGATAGAGATCGATGTCATCAGCTTCCGTTTGCGGCGTTGAAAGTACCGAAACGACCCCGAAAGCGCCAATCGTGGTAATGGAATAAGCCAGCAGATAAAAACTAACGGACTCTACTACCAATACTGAAGAAATGCCGCCGCCCGCAATGACTGCGACCAGCAAATAGCCCATGTGGGCTATGGATGAATAGGCCAGCAAACGTTTAACATTATTTTGTAGCAGCGCCAGCAGATTACCGCCCAGTATGGACAGGCCCGCAATGACGCTGAAGACAGTCAGTAACGGCGTGTAATCATAACTATAGGTGCTGATGAAATATCTAAACAGGAGGGCGAAAACGGACCCTTTTGAAACGGTGGCGATAAATGCGGTGATCGGTGCGGGTGCACCTTCATAGAC
>JBAQEN010000435.1:0-2497 GCA_049286765.1 Methylococcaceae bacterium | reverse complement strand
TCGCTACTACACTTTGCCTTTTCTGGTATGTTGTAGCAAAATTCTTGCAAAAAAGTACATTGTAATTCCCTGAAATAACCAAATATGGAACGTATTCAATCTATTAATCCAGAACGCATTTTGTGGTGTTGCGCCGACCATGGTATAACGCCTAGCGATCTTGCGTCTGAACTTGGCATTGCTACGACCAGCATCGAACGAGTAATGGCGGGCCAAGATGGGATCACGTTCAACCAGTTGCGTAAAATCGCAGACTATTTTGGTCGAGGAGTGCTGTTCTTTTTGGAGCAAGGGCCTGCCGATGAGGCGCAGGTTCATACAACACAGTTCCGCACTCTTGCCAACCAAAAGCCTGAGTTGTCCGCAAAGCTCAAGGCTCTGATCGAAAGAGTAGAAAAGCAGAGGGAAGTGTATCTGAGCCTGTGCGAAGACCTGAGCAATACAGACAGAACATGGTTCAGCCCGCCTGACTTACACGAGAAGAATCCATGTGAGGCGGCGCATATTGCTCGCCAGTGGCTCAGCTTAAGCGATCAGAACAGCTTCGACACCTATCGTGCGGCTATAGAAGCACAGGGAATACTGGTGTTTCGCAGTAACGGCTACACCGGAAAATGGCAGATTGCCAAGGAGAACCCAATTCTTGGTTTCTCTCTTTACTATACGACTTGTCCAGTCATCGTCATTAAAAAGCAAGATTCGGTAGCCCGTCAGTCCTTCACTCTAATGCACGAGCTGGGGCATCTATTGCTGCACAAAACCAGCTCGATTGATGACGAACATGATTTACAGTCTCATACAGGCAGAGAACGTGAGGCCAATGCTTTTGCTGGTAATATATTGGTGCCAGATGCTTTTCTGGCGCATATCCGTGATGCGGAAAGACCAGATGAAGTATCGCAATACGACGAATGGCTTGACCGACCACGCAAGGAATGGGGCGTGAGCGGCGAGGTGATTTTGCTCAGGCTTCTGGATGCCGGTCGGCTACCACAAGCCCTATATACAGCTTACCGACAATGGCGGATACAGTCGGCTGTCCCGCAAAATGATCGTGGAAGCCGGATGTATCGCCATCGTGAGCCCAAACACGTTTTCGGAGACACATTTGTACGAACGGTTCTGGATGCTCTGGATGCCCGATACATTACACTCGCCAAGGCGAGCAGTTATCTCGACAATTTGAAAATCAACGACCTGCATCAGCTGGAGCGCCACATTGCAGGTCTTTGATGCATCATCCATGATTTACGCATGGGATAACTATCCTGTGCGTCAGTTTCCAGGCCTATGGGAGTGGATGGCGACTCAGATTGAGGAAAGAAAGCTTTTGATGCCAAGCGTGGCGTTTGAGGAAGTGGCAAATAAAACACCGGATTGCGGTAAATGGCTCAAAGACAACGATCTGGAACAGATTGAAATCAGCAATGTGGTTGTGCAAGACGCCATGCGCATCAAGCTATTGCTTGGTATTGTGGGCGACAAGTATCGGGCTGGCGTTGGGGAAAATGACTTGCTTATCATCGCCACAGTGCGGGAGCAGAGAGCTGAATTGGTCTCAGACGAGAGAAAGCAACCTGATCTCCCCAAAGAACTCCATAACTACAAGATTCCTGCTGTATGTGCCATGGCGGAAGTCTCTGTTCCTTGCATCAACTTTATCGATTTCATCAAACGTTCTGCCGTGGTTTTTCGTTAAATTGTGGTACCAAGAATCAATGGGTTCAGACTCTGAGGTATCTCCACAAATTTACCTTCCCTACAATGAGTCGAAGTCTGTGCGAGGATCGGTTCGCTTCGTTTATGATGGATTGCCTGGCGGCGAATCCATCATAAGGGATCACGCAGCTTGTTTGGATGTGTTAATAGATGAACGTTTACTAACATACAGAATTTCAATACCCATAAGATGCCCTTGTTCATCAAAATCAGCAATTATACCCGGTTCAATTTGCTTGGATCGTTCCACATCACCCTCAATAAACTCAATGTATGCCGTATCAGCTTGGGGGTCGAATTCAATTTTCATAAGTCTTTCACCTCATCATCAAAATAAGCGGTGACAATTGCAACAGGATTTACCGTTTCATCATAAATTACGCGCAACACACGAAAGCCATGCTCTGCAATAGGTCGCAAGGCATGAAGCAATTCTGAATCTTCTTGATCGGATTCAATCCTTGCCGGGTATGCCAAAGTGTCTTCAATCCACTGAGCACGGATTTGTCGTTTTGCGATTCTCTTTTGCGCATGATCAGCTAATACATATTTCATAAAAATTAATCATAACACGCAGCTATAATGAAGATGCAAATAAAAAAACAAGCGTAGGCAGCATGACAATTTCGAGCTACGGCTGCATGGATGCAAGAGGTAGGGCAACGCAGGAGCCCGTTGCCGAGCAAACGCCATACAGACAAAAGCGACTTGCTATCGTCTTACAGGCAGGCATAAAAAATCCTCGTCTGGAAAAGTCCTGGCGAGGGTCGGTTTGGTT
>JBAQEN010000434.1:0-16588 GCA_049286765.1 Methylococcaceae bacterium | reverse complement strand
ATTTCCCTGATCATTTTTCCAGCTACCCAATATTGCCGGGTGTAATTCAGATTGCCTGGGCAGAACATTTCGGCAAACTTTTTTTTACCATTGATGCGCCTTTTTTAACGATGGAAGTTATTAAGTTTGTGAAAGTGATTCAGCCAGGTGCAGAGCTTAAACTCATGCTTAACTGGAAGGCATCATCGGGTAAATTGTATTTTAGTTTCAGTTCGGCATCGGGAACACATAGTTCAGGGCGCATAGTTTACGGATACAGGGAATGAAATTTGCCTCAGCGTTTCGGTTTATAATCCACGAAAAATAGATTTCCCATTTAGTAACATAATTAAAAACTTATGGTTTTCCTTATCTGTTTGTTAAGACGGAAACTCAGCCATTTGTTCTCAGTATTTGCTGAGTCTGCTTCTATAAGAATTGGATTAATTTATTCACATGGCCCTAAAGTGAAATGTTCTGTTTATACGGTGTTTTCCTAAAGCAACAGGGTAAGCATGTTATTTATTTTGATTATCCCAGCGCCGTTCTGAAGTCGCCCCAGAAAAAACCTCGAACAAGCGATGCAGAATGTTTCCAATATTAATGTATGCAAGAGCCGTTATAATAGTCCAATTTTTTGAATTTCTGGCGTGTTGTAAATGAAGGTGAATAGGGTTGAGTTCGACGGCCAACTGTTGACTATAGAAGATATTTGTCTGATCGCCCGGCAGCAGGCTCAAATTGAATTAAGCCAACAAGCCGATTTTGTGACAAGGATTGAAAAGGGTGCGTTGTTTATCGATACCTTATTAAGGGAAGAAGGCTTTGTTTATGGGGTTACGACGGGGTACGGTGATTCCTGCACGGTATCAATTCCACTTGATCTGGTCGAGGAATTACCTAAACATTTATACACTTTTCACGGCTGCGGATTGGGCAATCATTTTGATGCGACGACAACACGCGCTATTTTGGCAGTCCGCTTAACCAGTCTGGCACGCGGTTATTCAGGAGTTCGTTACATACTATTGCACCAGTTGGCGGCCTTATTACAGCAGGATATTCTGCCGCTAATCCCTCAGGAAGGCTCGGTTGGCGCAAGTGGCGATTTAACCCCGCTTTCTTATGTGGCCGCCGTTCTGGCGGGAGAAAGGGAAGTGCTTTATCAGGGCGAACGACTGGCAACACAGGCTATTTTTACCCGTTTAAACATAGAACCGCTTACTTTAAAACCCAAAGAGGGGCTGGCAATCATGAACGGCACGGCAGCAATGACTGGTATCGCTTGCCTTGCCTATCAACGGGCAGAGTATTTATCCCGGCTGAGCACGCGCATCACCAGTCTGGCATCGGTTGCCCTGAAAGGTAACGCCTATCACTTTGATGAGAAATTGTTTTCGGTTAAACCCCATCCCGGACAAAATCGCGTCGCCCAGCGCATACGCTCGGATTTGCAGTTAACCGAAGGCGCGCCGCGCCACGATACCCGCCTGCAGGATCGGTATTCCCTGCGTTGTGCGCCACATATCATTGGCGTACTGGAAGATTCATTGCCCTGGCTGCGGCAGTTTATCGAAAATGAATTAAACAGCGCTAACGACAACCCGATTATCGATGCCGAAGACGAACATGTCTTGCATGGCGGGCATTTTTACGGCGGTCATATTGCCTTTGCGATGGACAGTCTGAAAACGGCGGTGGCAAACCTGGCAGATCTCATGGACCGGCAAATGGCGCAATTGATGGATCCCAAATTCAGTCATGGACTGCCGGCCAATCTTTCCGGCGCAAAGGCCGAACTAGCCATGCTCAATCATGGCTTTAAAGCCGTGCAAATCGCCGTATCGGCATGGACGGCGGAAGCGCTTAAACTGACCATGCCCGCCAGCGTCTTTTCCCGCTCGACCGAATGCCACAATCAGGATAAGGTTAGCATGGGTACGATTGCCGCACGGGATTGTATCCGCATACTGGAATTAACCGAGCAGGTTGCAGCCGCTACATTATTAGCCGTAGTTCAGGGTGTGGAACTTCGTGGCAATAAAGAAGCTTTAAGTCCCGCTCTTAAAACAACCGTTGAACAACTGCGTCAACATAGCCCGTTTTTAAGTACTGATCGGGCATTGGAGCAAGAACTACGGCATTGTCTGGAGTTGATCCAGAACCAATATTGGGATTTATATGAGTAAAGACATTCATCACTTTGCATTCGATATAGAAGGCTATTTATATACTCTAATACCCCTATTGATAATTATCATGAATAATTTTTGAGAACAACATCTTAGGTTATACACAGCCCTCATGAAGAAAAAATCACTTAGCACGCCTAAATCCAGTGACCCAGATACCAGTGTTCTTGAAAGCCGGGCATTATCCAAGCTGAATGCAGGACAATATAAGGAAGCAACTGACCTGTACAAAGCGCTGTTAAAACGCGCAAATAATACTGAATGGCGACAGGCTCTGGCAAAGTGTTACTTGCAAAGAGCCCTGGCATTCTCCGCCAAAGACATGGTTAAAGAAGCGTTGGCCTTGTGGGAAAATTATGCCCGGAATGCCGAGCCGCCGTATGAAGCCCGTGATCACTACATCAGCTGGCTGTTGCAAACGAATGATATGGCAAAAGTTAAAAACTGTCTTGGCCAGTTATCTGCACAACAACTGGACGAATATTATCCTGATCTTGCCGCTTTATTAGGTTTACTTATCATTACAGATAAATTCAGTTGCAAGGAACTGCTGCCGAAGGATTCGGCTTTCATAATGCATCTGGGTTTTGTTGAAGAAGCTTTGAGTGCTTACCGGAACAATAAGCTGGAAGACATTGAACCGGCGTTGAAGAAGTTGCCGTTTCGTTCTGCTTTCCGTGATTTCCGTACGCTTATAAAAGCGGCCCTGCTGATTCCTGAATCGGCCGAACAGTCGCAATCGCTGCTCGTTAAAATTCCTTCCGGTTCGCCGTATCATCAAGCGGGCGCATTGCTGCTTGCTATTACGCATGAAGGTGCGGCGCTGGTTAATGACTTATTGCAACTCAGCCCGCCACAAATCAAGATTATTGAAGCTGCAAAAAACTTTAATAAAAAACAGATCGAGTTTCTTGATGTATTAACCAAACAAAAAGACCGCTTATCGGACAAACTAAAATTTAATTTGGCCCTTCAGTATCAGGCATTGATTGGAGCGGATTTGGCGCAACGCTATTGCCACGCTGCGCTTTCAAACTATCCAGCCGGACAGCGCGACTTTAACAGGCATTTTGGGGCTATGGATGATTTTGAAGCATGGCGATTGAAAGCGCTAAGGTGCGAACGTGACAGGGATTTTCATGGCGCCGAATATTACTGGCAGCAAGGCATTACGGTTTTAAAAAATCAGGGTGTTGAGGGCGCTTTCAGGATAGCGCTGATTATGAGGCATATCGCAGCGCATCAGCAGTCGCCCGAAGAGGCTGTCTCGTGGCTAATAGACAGCCTTGATCATGATCAGGATGATCGCGAAAGTTATGTAAAAATTCTCCAGTATTATGAGCGGCAGGAACAAGAAACCGATGCCTATAAACAATGGCTGGATAAAAGCATCAAGAAATTTCCAGGCGATGTCGAGATATTAGGTCTGGCGATAAAAGCCGCTACGCGTAACAAAGCATTTAAAAAAGCGACTCAATATGCAAAGGCCTTATTAAAAATTGATCCTGTTAACACGTTTGCCAAACAGGTTCTATTTACCAGCCACTTGGCCCATGCGCGCAAGTTAATTAAAAGTAAGAAGTTTCATCTGGTAGAAAAGGAAATTGAACAGGCGGAACAGGTAACCATCGGCAAACGTTACCAGACTCAGGGGCAGTTAATGCGCGGTTTTTTTGTGTTTGCTGCGGAGGATAAAAAACAGGGTGCTCAGTTGATTGCAGAAGCTGTGCAAAAATTGCATGACGGGCTTGTTTGCGCCTATTTTTGCGCCACCTTGGAAGCCTTGTTATTGGATTTGCAGAGCGCTCCGATACTAAAAGGATTGCCGCCGCTGGAAAAAGATTATTTGCTGTCCCAGCAGGAAATGACCAGGCTTATTCAACTGATCCTCCAATATGCTGATGATGATAACATAAGCCAGACGCTGCTGCATAAGGCTCTGGAAAAGGTCAAAGCCGTTATCAAACAATCCATCAAAGACCAAGGCTATGGCGAAGAGCTGTTATTATCGCTAAGCCAATGCCTGGAACGTATCCAGCATTTTGAACTGCTGCGGGCTTGCGTCAAGATTAACCAGCCATTGTGGACTAAACCGATCTGGATGTACTATCGGGTATATGCTGAAGTTAACGGCGATGCCGGCAAATGTTCATATATGAACTTCTTGCGCTTACGAAACAGTATGGAAAATGCTCAACAGGAAAAAGACCAGCGGGCTGTTGCTCAGATCGGAAAATTTCTCGATCAATATCATGAAACGCACAAACCAGCCGGTTTCAATATTTTCGATTCATTATTCGGCGGTATCGATGATGACGAAGACGATGACCCAATAGACGAACTGTTTGGTCATCTGCCCGAAGATTTATACGACCAACTCGAAAGGAAAACAGTTGAGATTACAAAAAAAACCTCACCGGAGCGGATGCTTAAGTTACTCGCCGCTGACTATTTCTCAAACAATGTGAATCAGATGTTCGACCTGATCAATGATAATCCTGAAGCATTTTTTGCCTTTTTAATGCTGAAAGCTGCTGATGATTTGGGTATTAATATTGGCGTAACGGCTGCAATGATTGTTAAATGTTTTAAGGGTCAAAAAGCGACTTCAAAACCAAAACCATTTCCGTTTTTTTAATAAACTCACAGTACTTATGAAATCACCTTACGAAATATTAGAGGTAGCCGAACAAGCCACGGATAATGAAATAAAGCGGGCTTATTTGCAGAAGGTCAAACTTAACCCGCCGGACCGTGATCATGAAAAATTTCAACAAATACACGGCGCTTACGAGGCCATTAAAAATGTAGCAAGCCGTGAAAAATATGCACTGTTTAATTACCCGGAAGCCGATTTTGATGCCCTGCTCGAACAGGCATTCAGCAGCGCGCAGCCGTCAATCATGAACGCTGATTATTTCGATAAATTATTGCGCGCCAGTATTGATGACAAAACTTTCCTGATCGGCAACCCTAAAAAGACAACAGCATGAATGACACACAAAAAAACCGCTTGCTGGAAGAATTCCAGAGTTATCTGGAGCAAGCCGATCAGGCTCATGTGCTCAGCGCCGAACAGCCTGACTTGACTACCTTGCTCAGCGAAATGGCTGGCTTAAGAAGTGAAGTTAAAGCTGAATCAAGGCACTTCAAAACTACACTGGATAAGCTCAGTGACGCCCTGGCGGCGCTGCAGACTGATAACAAAGCGCTGGCCGACGAACTTGCCATTCACAACGAACGCTTGCAGCAAATGCGTAGCGAAACCCTGCGTACGGTGCTTCTTGAAATTGTCGATATTTATGATCGGCTCACCGTGGGTTTTGGGGTTTTGCAAAACTATCGTCCGGTTTCATCGTTGTTCAACCATTCTAAAAAACAGGATGTACGCTTTATAAAATCCTTTAAAAAAGGCCAGTCCATGACCCTTAAGCGCTTTGAACAACTTTTGCAGCGTTACAATGTCTACGCCATAGACTGCATTGGCAGGCTGCTTGATCCCCGCACGATGAGTGCAGTTGAAATCGCTCATGATCCAAAACTTGCAAACGGTATTGTCA
This sequence comes from Methylococcaceae bacterium, assembly GCA_049286765.1. Lineage (GTDB taxonomy): Bacteria > Pseudomonadota > Gammaproteobacteria > Methylococcales > Methylomonadaceae > JAGXGJ01. The sequence continues at coordinate 10,857 of JBAQEN010000434.1, read as the reverse complement.
TCGAGGAGCTGCGCAAAGGTTTCCTTTTTGAAGATCATGTATTGCGTCTTGCGGAAGTCAAAGTCAATAAACTCTAACACTTAAAAATACTTTATGAACGAAATAATTATCGGAATTGATTTGGGAACGACCAACTCGGAAGTTGCCATTATAGAAAATGGAAAAGTGGTGGTGATTGCTGACAACAACAGGAAAATCCTGCCGTCCTTTGTCGGTATTGATGATCAGGGTGATATCCTGGTGGGTGAATCCGCCAGAAACCAGTATCTGGTTTACCCGGAGCGGACGGTTAAATCCATCAAGCGTTTGATGGGGCAGGACATCCAGGTGAATTTGGCCGGTCATGCCTACGCGCCGCAGGAAATTTCCGCCATTATTCTGAAACGGCTTAAAGCCATTGCGGAACAATACCTGGATCAAGCGGTTACCAAAGCGGTCATCACTGTGCCTGCGTATTTTTCTGATGCTCAGCGTCAGGCCACGCGTGAAGCCGGAGAAATTGCAGGGCTGGAAGTCGTACGTATGATTAATGAACCTACCGCCGCTGCGCTGGCTTATGGCGGCAATCAGGTTGAACAAAAACGCATGCTGGTTTATGACCTGGGCGGCGGTACGTTTGACGTTTCAGTTGTAAATATCGAAGCCGGCGTTGTCGAAGTGCTGTCCAGTCATGGCGACAACCATTTGGGCGGCGATGATTTCGATCAACAAATCATTGAACATATTCTCGATCATCTGCAGGAAACACAAGGTGTTGATCTGCGCCAGCACAGCAAGGCACTGGCGCGTATCACGCGAGCCGCTGAGAATGCAAAATTCGTACTTTCCGATCAGCCTTATGCAAAAATTGAAGAAGAATACCTGCTGGAGCATGAAGGCGAGGCGATTCATTTGTCGTTAGAGCTGTCTCGTGTCGATTACGAGGAAATGATCGAGGATTATATCAATGCCACTATTGATGCCGTGCATATTGCGATGAAAGGCGCAAAATTAACTCCTGCCGACATCGATGAAATCCTTTTGGTGGGCGGTTCAACGCGGACACCGTGTATTCGTGAACGACTCTATAATGAATTCGGTTTTGAGCCGCACAGCGAAGTCGATCCCGATTTATGTGTCGCCATGGGCGCTGCGATTCAGGCCGCAATGATCGGCGGACAAGAGGTAAACGCCGTATTGGTCGATGTCACGCCCTATACTTACGGCACCAGCGCGATAGGTTATTTGAATGACGACTATTATCCATTCACCTATGTCCCTATTATTCACAAAAATACCGCACTTCCGAACCGTAAAACCGAAGCCTTCATGACCCATCATGATGGCCAGGAAGTCGTAAATGTAACCATCTATCAGGGCGAAGATCCTGACGCATTGAATAATATAAAAATTGGCGAATTTCTCGTTGAAGGTTTGCAAGATGTCGAGGCTGGCAACGTTATCACGCTGACACTGGCTCTTGATCTTAACGGTATGCTGCATGTTTCCGCGCAGGAAAAAGCGACCGGCCTGGAAAAGTCCATCACTATCAAAAACGCTCTTTCCCGTTTTGAACAAGGCGCGTTGGATACTGCCAGGGGCCGTATTAATAAACTGTTCGGGCAGGTTGAAGTAGTCAGTGCCGTTGATATAATTGATGCACCGGAAATAGTCGAGGCGCGCAAGCTGATCGCCAAAGCCGAAGCTTTATTTGACAAAACATCCAGTGAAGACAAAGAGGACATGATTGATTTAATCGAGGATATTAACAGTTGTATCGAAGGCGGACTCGATAGACGGTTGCAGGAGTACGTAGCAAAATTAGCCGATATTGTCTATTATCTGGAATCCTGATGGAACGCTGCCCTTGTTGCAATGCACGATTAACGGAAACCCAGTTCTGCCCTCGTTGCCAGGCTGATTTGGGCAGTGTTCTCGGCAGCGAACAACTGGCAAGGCATTGGTTAAGCAAAGCCTTGCAGTTTTGGCTTGCGGATGAACCGAAAATGGCAATTCTGGCTTTATCTAAATCCACTTATATCAAACAAACACCCCTAGCGCTGGTTTTCCGTGATTTTATCATTCGGCAGCAATGCCAAAACGTGTTGGGATTATTGGAAAAAAAAGAATATACGCAAGCTAAAGAGTCACTGTCACTGTTACGCGATTTAAACCCTGATAATAAATTTTTAACGCAGTTGTACGGGTTTACCAAGTTTTTGCTAGTAAAGGAAATAATCAAACTTTCTACCTGCAAGTAATCAATATCTTCAATGCGCTCGAATCCGGATAGTCTATGTTCATCCAGATTAAGCAATTGTTGACTAAATACTAGGCTTCTCTATCAATTGCAATTTAAATCAAAATGGCGTTAAGATGCTGAAATTATTTGAAATTTTTACAGAGTTCGAGCATTTTAAAGACAATCATTTGGGGTAGACGCAAGAAACGGAATATAAATCCCAGTAAGCGATGTTACCTAAAATTTTATTAGATGGGGTTAGAGAATATCAAATCTAACTACGCCGGAAACTCCCCGGCGATTGACCGAAGTAACGTTTAAAAGCCTTGCTAAAGGCCGGTACGGAATTGTAGCCACAGCGCTCGGTCACTTTTTCCACGGTCATACTTGGCTCCAATAACCAATGAGCAGCAATTTGCAACCGCCAAGCTATCAAGTATTCAATTGGTGATTGACCGATAAAGGCAGCAAACTCCTCCGATAACACAGTTTTTGACACTCCCGCCCGTGAACACAGTTCGGGTATTGTCCAAGGGTGCCAGGGGTATTGGTGCATCAAGCCTAGAACTATTGCCAAACGCCTGTCCTGCAACGCGGCAAATACACCCTCTCGCACCAGTCTTTCCTCGATACAATAGCGGATAACCAGCACGAACAGGCTGTCGCATAAGCGTTCCACCACTGAGTCGTTGCCAATACGCTGTTTCCCAGGTGCTTTTTCTCTCGACAATCGAATTAACAAGCATGATGTAATCAATGTCTGTTCTTATCGATGGCGTTAACTTGTTAGACTGAATCATGTGGGGCAGGATATAAATCCCGTTCTTGAAGTTTACAAGCCATATAAATAAAAAACATTACTGCCCTAGCCTTTACACGATCTGCTGAAATAATTTTCTTTGTGCACAAAAACTCCTTGTAAAATACCTGACTGGTTCCAAAATTATATTTCACTTTAGAGGATTACTTTTACTATGGCCTGCACCCTTCTGGTTGTTGACACTCTTTCTGACTGGAGCCCTTATTATCCTAGCGAACAGGTTATTACCTTTGAATCCTATCTTGCAACTGAACAAGTAGAATCCGAGCAACGTGTCCGCGTCATAAACCTTTGCAGCAGTTATAGTTATCTTTCCGATGGTTATTACTGTTCATTGCTGGCGGAAGCAAGAGGTCACCATGTAATTCCTTCTCTTAAAGTCATTAATGATCTCGGAAAGCAGGCGCTCTACCAACTTCAGCTTGAAGACTTGTCGCAAGCCCTGGCACGCGCGGTTAAAAGCCATGATAAAGACAATCAAATAAAGCTATTAAGCTATTTTGGCACCACCTCTGATCCGGCTTTTCAGGAACTGGCAAGGCTTTTGTTCGAACGGTTTTCCTGTCCTGTTCTGGAAGTGGCGCTGGTGTTTCGACAGCAATGGGAAATCAATGGCTTAAAACCGATCTCTCATCGGGATCTCGATGACTCTCAGCAAACCGTTTTTGCCGAAGCGTTGGATAAATTCAGCAAAAAAGTCTGGCGCAAAGGCCGTGCCCGTAAAGCAGCGCGTTATGATCTTGCCATGCTGATTAACACGGAAGAAAAATTACCGCCGAGTAATCGGGGGGCACTTAAAAAATTTATTAAAATTGGCAGAGAGCTGGGTATAGAAGTCGAATTGATATCCCAGCAGCATTATGCGCGCTTATCCGAATTTGATGGCTTGTTTATCCGGGAAACAACCGGTATCGATCATCATACCTACCGCTTTTCAAAAAAAGCAGAGGCTGAAGGTTTGGTTGTTATTGATGACCCCTCTTCGATGCTGCGTTGTGCCAATAAAGTCTATCTCGCCGATTTATTTCGCACCCATCGCGTACCCAGCCCCAAAACCTGGCTACTGCACAAAGATAATGCTGTGCATCTGGATAGACTGGAAATCGAAGCGGGTTTTCCTGTTGTTATTAAAATTCCGGACGGCTCCTTTTCCCGGGGAATTACCAAGGTTAATAATCGTCAGGAGCTTGATATTAAAGTAGCAGAGTTATTTGAAAAATCGGCGCTGCTTTTGGCTCAGGAATTTCTTTACACGGATTTTGACTGGCGAATTGGGGTTTTTAACAACAGGGCTTTATATGCGTGCCGTTATTATATGGTTAAAAATCACTGGCAGATATACCGCCATCACGAAAGCCGAACCGATAGCGGCAATTTTGAGACCCTGCCCACGTTTGAAGTACCTAAAGCGGTGTTAGAAGCCGCTCTAAAAGCGACACAACCGATAGGCAACGGATTATACGGTGTCGATGTCAAAGAAAAAGACGGTAAGGGCTATGTTATAGAAGTCAATGACAATCCGAACATAGACAGCGGTGTAGAAGACAAATATCTGGGTGATGAGTTGTATCGGCTGATTATGACAGAATTTCTCCGACGCATGGAAAATCGTAGCAAAGGAGTGTGAGGCCTTTGTAGTTAAATGCTCTTTCCAGGTTTAAAGTTTAGGCAGGGTGTTTTTTCAAATATACTTATTACCCATTCGACTGCTTGCTATACCCGATGTAAAAGGGTTTTCAAAACTTTCCAGGACTTTAATGTAGTTTACCCGCTCGAAAGCCCCAGGATCCTTTACATTTTTCCGGCTCATCACACCTTTGACTTCAGCCAATGAATGGTAATCTCTTGCTGTCAGCCAGTTGTCCGTTTCGTTTATAAGTACACTTAAAAATTGGGGGCCGTTTTTCATCAAAGCGGATGCAACCATCACGACATCAGCCCCGGCCAGCAGATATTTTATTATTTCTGTTGAAGAATGAATGCCCCGGCTCGCGGCCAGAGACGCTTTGATACGGCCATAGAGTACGGCAATCCAGAGCAAAGGCAAACGAATTTCCGCGGGTGTACTCAAGTCAGCGCGTGGATCTATCGTTAAATTATCCAGATCAATATCCGGTTGATAAAACCGGTTGAATAAAACCAATGCGTCGGCACCGGCTTCATCCAGACGTTTGGCCATATTGCCTGTTGCGCTAAAAAAAGGACTTAATTTAATCGCAACCGGTATGGAAACAGCATCTTTTACTGCTTTCAGAATGTCGAAATAACATTGTTCAACGGCTGTAGCCAACATGTCGATGTCTGTCGGTATAAAGTAAATATTCAGTTCGATAGCGCTGGCGCCGGCTTCTTGAATTTGTTTTGCATAATCGATCCAGCCTTCGCTGGTAATTCCATTAAGGCTGCCGATTATAGGAATATCAGTAGCTTCAACAGCTTTCCTAATAAGATTAAGATAGTGATCCGGCCCTTTAGAGGCGCTATCGATATGCGGGAAATAATTGATTGACTCGGCAAAGCTTTCCGTTCCGGACTCCAGAAAAAAATCAAAAGCTTCATTCTCCCTGCGGATCTGTTCTTCGAACAGGGAAAACATCACGATAGCTGAAGCGCCGGAGTCTTCCAATAATTTGATACCCTCCAGTGTCTCCGACAAAGGTGAGGAAGATGCGACAATTGGATGTTTGAGTGTTAATCCCATGTAATCGGTTGATAGGTCCATACTAGATTTCCTCTAATCGTTGAGACTGGCGTCTGGATGGAATTGGCTGCCAGAACGGGTTGCCATCTGTTCATAAATTTCCCATTTCTGGTTGACTATCTGCTGCGCCATATTCAGCATGCGCTCAGCCTCATCCGGGTTGGTTCTTTGCAGCATTTTGTAGCGTAATTCATTGTATGCGTAATCTTTAAAGGAAATACGCGGACGAGGTGAATCAAGCACAAACGGGTTTTTTTCGGTTTGCCGCAAAACCGGGTTATAGCGTATTAACGGCCAATACCCGCTTGCGGTGGCCAAATCCTGTTGTTTTAAACCGTTCTGCATATTGATGCCGTGAGCGATGCAATGACTGTAAGCCAAAATTAATGAAGGTCCCGGATAAGCCTCCGCTTCCCGCATAGCTAATAGAGTATGCTGGGGATTTGCGCCCATCGCAATACGAGCAACGTAAACATTGCCGTACGAGATAGCTTGCAAAGCGATATCCTTCTTTGCCACCGATTTCCCCCCCGCAGCAAATTTAGCGACTGCTCCCAACGGCGTTGATTTGGACATTTGTCCGCCAGTATTGGAATAAACTTCAGTGTCCAGAACCAGCACATTAACATCCCGTCCGCTGGCTAGAATATGGTCAAGCCCTGCCGAACCGATATCGTAGGCCCAGCCGTCGCCACCGATAATCCAGATACTGCGCCGGACCAGATGGTCGACGACTGAAAGCAGGTCCTGGGCAAGATCGGTATTCAATTGCAGCAGCGCTGCTTTCATTTCTGCTACCCTTTCACGTTGCCTTCGGATTTGGGACTCGGTTTTTTGTGAAGCATTAAGAATTTCATTGACAAAATCGAGACCTAATTCCCGTTGAAATTCTCGAGTGAGCTGCATAGCCAAAGCGCGATGTTTATCGGCAGTCAAGCGAAACCCCAAACCGAATTCGGCATTATCTTCAAACAGTGAATTGGACCAGGCCGGGCCGCGTCCTTCATGATTTTTGGTCCACGGCGTTGTCGGCAGATTACCTCCATAGATTGAAGAACAGCCAGTGGCGTTGGCGACTATCATTCTATCCCCGAATAATTGCGATACCAGTTTGACATAAGGCGTCTCACCGCAGCCGGCGCAGGCACCGGAAAATTCAAACAGCGGCTGAAGAAACTGAGCGCCGCGGATGGACGAGAAATCCACGCGCGCCCTGTCATTGACCGGTAACGTTTCAAAGAACCGGATGTTTTCCTTTTCCTGCTCCATCAATGGCGCTACCGGTTTCATATTGATGGCCTTGACGCCGCTTTCCTTAAGACTGATGGCTGGGCAAACACTAACGCATAAATTACAGCCGGTGCAATCTTCAAGATAGATTTGCAGGGTATAACGGGTTTCTGGAAATCCTCTGGCGCTGATTCCTGCGGACTTAAATCCGGAAGGCGCATTTTGTAACGAACTTTGATGATAAAATTTGGACCGGATTACCGAATGCGGGCAAACGAAACTGCAATTTCCGCATTGAATACACAGTTTTGGATCCCATTCGGGCACATACGCTGACACATTTCGTTTCTCCCAGGCTGTCGTACCGGATGGATAGGTGCCGTCCTGTGGTAATTGACCGACCGAGAGTTGATCGCCTGCTCCTGCCATCATTTTTGCGGTAACTTCCTGTACGAATGCGGGTGCTTCAACCGGTACGATAGGTGGCATTTCCAATGTGCTGGTGATTTGCTGAGGGACGTTGACCTGATACAGATGGGCCAACGTTTGATCGACGGCGGCGAAGTTTTTCATGACCATCTCTTCGCCCTTCTTGCTATAGGTTTTTTTAATGGCTTCCTTTATTTTAGCGATCGCCTGTTCTCGCGGCAGCACGCCGGAGAGGGCAAAAAAACAGGTCTGCAATATGGTATTAACACGGTTGCCCATGCCTGTTTCGATGGCTACTTTCGAGGCGTCGATGACATGGAAGGACAAATGTTTGGCGATGATTTTTTCCTGTACATAACGGGGAAGATGATCCCATACTTCTTCAGTGGTAAAGGGGCTGTTCAGCAAAAATACCGAACCGGGTGCCGCCTGAGCCAAAATATCCGTCTTAAATAGAAAATTGAACTGATGACAACCGATAAATTGAGCCGTCTGAACGAGGTAAGGCGCTCGTATCGGTTCCGGCCCGAAGCGCAAATGCGAAACGGTTTGAGAGCCTGATTTCTTGGAGTCGTAGACAAAATAACCTTGGGCATAACAATCCGGCAATTCGCCAATGATTTTAATGGTGTTTTTATTAGCGCCTACCGTGCCGTCCGCGCCGAGCCCGAAAAATAATGCGGAAATGACGTTTTCCGATTCGATAGTGAAGGCGGGGTCATAATCCAGGCTGTTATGGGTGACATCGTCGTTAATTCCGATGGTGAAATGATTTTTGGGTTGCGGCTTGCCCAGTTCGTCGAAGATGCCTTTCACCATGCCCGGAGTAAATTCTTTCGAAGACAGTCCGTAACGGCCGCCGATTGTTCGCGGCAATTTGGCGAGCTTGCCGGAACTGAAGGCTTCAGAAAAAGTGGTCACTACGTCGTGAAACAGCGGTTCTCCTGTAGCGCCTGGGGATTTTGTCCTATCCAGTACAGCAACGGATTGAACAGTCAAAGGAAGCACATCAAGAAAAGCATCCTGAGCAAAAGGGAGATACAAACGAACGTGAATGACACCGATTTTTTCGCCTTGCTGAACCAGGTGAGTTACTGTTTGTTTCACGGTTTCAGCGGCGGACCCCATAATGACGATGATTTTTTCGGCATCATCGGCACCGCTGTATTCGAACAAGCGGTAACTCCGTCCGGTGATTCCGGCAAATTTATCCATTGCTTTCTGAACGATAGACGGGGTTTTATCGTAAAAGGAATTGACGGTTTCTCTGGCCTGAAAATAAACATCAGGATTTTGGGCCGTGCCTCTAATGAAAGGGTTATCGGGATTTAGACCACGGGCACGATGCGCCCTAACCAGATCACTATTGATCATGGCCCGGATTTGCTCATTGGAAAGCAACTCGATTTTGTTGACTTCGTGTGATGTCCGGAAGCCGTCGAAGAAGTGGATGAAAGGCACACGTGATTCCAATGTGGACGTCTGGGCAATTAACGCCATATCATGGGCTTCCTGAACCGAACTGGAACCCAACAGGGCAAAACCGGTGTCACGAACAGCCATGACATCGGAATGGTCGCCAAATATCGATAAGCCCTGAGCCGCCAGGGAACGTGCGGCCACATGAAAAACGGTGGAAGTCAATTCGCCTGCAATTTTATACATATTGGGGATCATCAGCAGCAATCCCTGCGAAGCAGTAAAAGTCGTCGTCAGAGCTCCGGTTTGCAAGGCCCCGTGAACCGCCCCGGCAACACCGCCTTCGCTCTGCATTTCGGCAATCAGCGGTATATTGCCCCAGATATTGGTTTTGCCTTCCGTGGCCCATTGATCAGCCCATTCCGCCATCGCCGAAGAAGGCGTAATCGGATAGATTGCACATACCTCATTTATCCGGTAAGCCACATAAGCGACGGCTTCATTGCCGTCAACAGTTACAACTAGATTTGCGGTCATTAATCATTCTCCCTTTTCAATAACCATTTCAATAGCATGGCAAGGACATTGTTCGAAACAAACAGCGCAGCCTGTGCATAAATCATATTCATACCGGTAGCGATTACCGGGACCTAACTTGGTAATTGCATTTTCGGGGCAGGCTCCAAAACAACCATCGCATTCGAAACAGTTACCACAGGAGAAACAACGCTGCGCTTCAAATGTGGCATCAGCCGTATTGAGTCCGGCAACGATTTCGGAAAAGTTCTCGGTACGTTGGTGCGCGGGTATATGGCCCTGCTGTTTTTGGTCAGCATCGGTCAGGTACCAAATATGCAGTTTTTCGTAGTCAACAAGATCATGTTTGGGGGCGGGAATATACCGCGTATTGCGTAACCACGCATCAATGTGACGGGCGGCCTTTTTACCATGACCGACCGCTGCAGTGACGGTCCGCTCGCTGGGTACCATATCGCCGCCGGCAAAAATACCTGCTGCACCGGTTTTCATGCCTGTATCCACGATAACCGTTCCATCGGATTTGAATTCTATGCCCGGCACCGAGCGTAAAAAACTGGAATCGGTATCCTGGCCGACGGCAAGTATTAGGGCATCCGCTTCCAGCGTTTCATATCTCCCGGTGGGCTGCGGCCTGCCGTTTGCATCCAGAGCCATTACTTCCACTTTTAATGAAGTTTCATCAATTTCTTTAATGGAACGCAGCCAATTGATTTTGACGCCTTCCTCGATGGCTTCATCGGCTTCAAAGGAATGAGCCGGCATATGGTCGCGATCGCGCCGGTAAATGATTAAGGCCTCTTCCGCACCGAGCCGTTTTGCTGTCCTGGCGGCATCCATTGCGGTATTTCCACCGCCATAAATGGCAACTTTTCTCCCCAGCTTGGGCGCATTTCCTGTTGATGCATCCCGCAAGAAGGTAATGGCATCAAGCATTTTTGAAGCCTCCCTGGCAGGAATATCGATACGTTTGCTCAGGTGCGCACCGACTGCCACAAATACAGCATCAAAATTTCCTTCTTTCTTATCGGCGAACAGATTATCTACTTTTCGATTGAGAACAATATCTACGCCTAATGCTTCAATTCTTTTTATTTCCAAATCAAGTTCATGTCGTGGTAAACGGTAGGCCGGTATTCCAAAACGCATCATGCCGCCTGCTATGGGGCCAGCTTCATAAATCACTACTTTGTGTCCCAGTCGTGCCAGATGGTAGGCGGCGGACAATCCGCTTGGTCCGGCGCCGATTACCAGAATGCGTTTGCCGCTGGATGTAAAATCAGCGTCAATGGTCCAGTTTTCAGCTAACGCCATATCGCCCAAAAAACGCTCGACGGCATGGATACTGACTGCTCCGTCCAGTTGTTCCCGGTTGCAATGGGTTTCACAAGGGTGGTAACAAACCCGTCCATGAACAGAGGGCATCGGATTGTCTTTCATGATTTGTTGCCACGCCTGTTGATAGTGGCCCGCTTGAACCAATGCCAACCACGCCTGGAT
>JBAQEN010000433.1:0-1641 GCA_049286765.1 Methylococcaceae bacterium | reverse complement strand
GAACAAGGATCTGTCCAACACCTTTGTCGCCAACAGTTTCAACACCAAAAATATCCTGGTCGCGGACATCGAACGCGGTGGCGTGTTTGCATCGATTTACGGCACGCTGGAGCTGATGGATCCCATCATGCGCAGCAATCTGATCGGGGTGGTGATCAACAAATTTCGCGGCGATCGCCGTTTTTTCGACGAAGGCGAAAAGATTATCACCGAGCGCTTTGGCGTTCCCGTTTTAGGCGTACTGCCGTTTAAGCCGCTGAATATCGACATGGAAGATTCCCAGTCGTTGCGCTATTACCAGCAGCGCCTGGACGATGCCAAAATCCGCGTTGCGGTGATCGCCTATCCGGGCCTGAGCAATTATAACGATCTCGATGTGTTGATGGGCGATCCCGAGCTTTATGTCGAACTGGTCCACGCCTACCGCCCGCTGGAAAGCTTTGATATGGTGCTGTTGCCGGGCAGCAAAACCGTGATCCGCGATTTGCAATGGCTGAAAAATAAGGGCTTGTTCGAGGAGATCTTGCAGTTCAACAAGCGGGTGTTCGGCATCTGCGGCGGCTATCAAATGCTCAGCCAAAGTTTGCACGATCCCGATGCGATTGAGCATGAATCCGCGATTGTGGAAACAGGCTTGAGTTTCATTGACGATACAGTGCTGTATCAAAACCCAAAAATACTCACACGAGGCCAGTACCCGCTGTTTTCATATGCCGAAATCAGCGGCTATGAAATCCATTGCGGCCGAATGGACAAGTACCCGCTGTATTATCAGGGCGGCTTATTCTCAGGCACCCATGTGCATGGCGTTTTTGATGACGATGCGTTTCGTACCGATTACTTTAAGGCCATCAATCCGCAGTATCAGGGCTATACCTATGCGCATTACCGTGAAGCGGAAATACAGGGTTTTGCCGATATGGTCGCGGAAAATCTGGATATAGCCGCGATTTTGCAAGCGTTACAGGCAGACTGATGTTTTTTGAATTGGCTGCTTTGGCGTATCTTGTCGATATGGTTTTTGGCGAATTCCCCTGCAAGCACCCGGTGGTATTGATGGGTGATTTTATTAATGCGTTTGAACGGCGGTTTTACAGCGACCAGATTTTGCCCGGCACGCTGTTGGTGATCGGCTTGATTGCATTGACCGTATTGATAAGCGCCACTCTGGTTTACCTGTGCGGCTTTGTACCCGATTGGTTGTCGCTGATCATTTTGGCGATACTGGCCTCCACTGGACTGGCCATGAATATGCTGCACGAGAGTGTCGCCGCCCTGTTAACCGCCGAGCAACCCAGGCAGGCGTTAAGCTATCTGGTCAGCCGCGATACCCAGGATATGACCGAAACCGACGTCTACAAAGCCGGACTGGAAACCTGGGCGGAAAATCTCAGCGACGGCGTGATCGCGCCGCTGTTTTATCTGCTGTTGTTCGGCCTGCCGGGAATCGTCGTGTACAAAGCCATCAACACCATGGATTCGATGATTGCCTATAAAACCGAACGCTATTTTTATTTTGGCAAGACCGCGGCGATAGCGGACGACATAGCCAATTTTATCCCTGCCCGACTGACGGCGCTGCTGATTGTTGCATTGGCGGAAGACAAACGGCGCGCCTGGCAGTGTTTATGGCGTGACGGC
>JBAQEN010000432.1:0-1822 GCA_049286765.1 Methylococcaceae bacterium | reverse complement strand
CGTAAGGATGCTCCCCAACTTTCTATAACATAATTCTTAGGTATAAAACCATACCTTACCATTTGACCAACCGAATCGTATGTATGACATACTTTCTCAGCTTCCCGTCTGTCTTCTTGATTCCAAGATTCAAATGGTTTCGTTTCTAAATTTTCGATCAAATATCTTCTTGCAACGCGTATTTCTTCTGCCTGAAGAATCTCAACTATTGCTTTATACGCGCCTGCGTACGTTGAGATTCTTACTAAATGAACTTCACGTCGAATATAGAACAAGGTGGCTATCAAAACCACAATGGATATTGCTGTAGAACATGATCCAATTGCGGTAAAAATTGCGCTGATCGCTGTCCACTCAATTTTCATAGTTTATGACCTTGTTTTTGTTCGTACTACTGAACGCGCAACGGTCTGCGTTAGTGGTTGGGCCGTGTTTGACATTAAGACTTATTTGGACATAGGAAAAAACTTGCCGAAAGTTTGAATGGCTAAAGAAATAGTCTCGTGGAGACTCTTGGCGGTATTCTCAACTCGCTTAGTCCATACCATATCAACTTTTGCGGGGTTGCCATCGGCTAAATTTAACAAGGCTGTTTCATCATCAACAAGTTTTAGCTCGTTTATTGTAGCTCGTAAACTACTCTCTAAATCAAGAATCGATCCAACATCTGTGGAAGAAAGCCTACCTGAATGACTTGTGTAAAGACTCAATAAATCCTCAAGCATAAATTGTAAAGAGCTTGCGAAGGATTCTCTGTGATCATTGTCAGTATCAAAGACAGCGGAATTCACATCATCAGACGAAATATATTCTAAGGCAAAGCCCCAAGGCTTTTCAGTGGACTTGAATTTTCCCGATTCTGGAAGACTAACGCCACCACTGACAAGAAACACAGATGTCTCTACAATAAATTTCAAAGACCAAGCGGCAAAATCAGCTTTGAGTAGTGTGTCAACCTGTTTCCACTTTTCATTTTCATGAGTTTTGATTCTCCAATCCACGAACAGGACTGTAATTAGGATGCTTACAATCTCAACAATAAGGTTATACAGCAAGTCTTCTGCGCGTGGTGGCCATATCAAAAAAACACCAATTACGGCAACGATAACTAAAGGTAAAACGAGCCTTACAAACAGTTTACGGTCAATCATTGTTTTTATCTTTATTTGGTATTGTGACGTCAAACGCCCAACAATATATATACTATATACGGAAAATATCCGTATATATAGCCGTTTTGTTGTTATATACAGAATTATCCTGTATAATCAAAGTCTACTGATACCAATTATACGATCCTTTGATCTCTCATGCAAATCCTCGGAGAATAAAATATGGAAAGCCGCCCTAAAAAACTCCTGGACCAGGTGCGCGACGCCATCCGAGTCAAGCATTATGCCCGCAACACCGAACAAGCGTACGTTTACTGGATCAAAAAATATATCCTCTTCCATAGTAAACGCCATCCCAAAGAGATGGGTGCCGACGAAGTTCAGGCTTTTCTAACCCACCTGGCCTTGGAAGAGCACATTTCGGCTTCAACACAGAACCAGGCGCTCAGCGCACTGCTTTTCCTGTACCACCATGTTCTGAACCAGGAGCTTGGCCCTGTCGACTCGGCGCGCGCCAAGCCCTCTCCGCATGTGCCCACCGTACTCAGCCGCGCCGAAGTACAGGCCGTACTGCATGAAATGAGCGGCCTTCACCTGCTGATGGCTCGCTTACTGTACGGCAGCGGCATGCGCCTGATGGAATGTGTCCGTTTACGAGTGAAAGACTTGGATTTTGAGTATCGCCAAATTGCCGTGCGCGACGTCAAAGG
>JBAQEN010000431.1:0-4197 GCA_049286765.1 Methylococcaceae bacterium | reverse complement strand
GATGCCGGGTATCTCGAGCCATTTCGATCATACCAGCGGCCGGCATATGATGGGGCAGCAAGTGCTGACCTTGGGCTTGAGCTGTGATGAAGGCTTTGTACCGTTGGACAGTGAATTGTTTATTAGCCAAACAAAAGCTATCGAGTTGCATGAGCCATTTGAGGATGGTCGCAGTATTGCCGCCAAGCGCTACCGGACAGCCCAACAATGCACTAAGCCTGAGATGGTCAGCGGCATGGTTAAGCGTGCCTTGACGGCTGGCATAATGGCAGACTATCTATTGGCTGACGCGTGGTTTGGCACCAAAGCTATGGTAAGTTTAACCCAGGAAACCGCCTTGGTTCCGGTACTGCGAATGAAGAAAAACAACATGAAATACCGGTTTAGCAAGTTTGTTTGTGATGAGACGGTGAGCCGGGAGTTGGATGTTAAGGCACTTTACAAACACTACGTACGCAAAGCATGGCAACCGATTCGTGGGCAAAAGTATCAAGCTAGAACTGTCGATGTCGAGCTTAACCTGGCGGAAAGCAAAGACCCTGAGGAATGGGTTAAGGTACGTTTATTATTCGTTCGCGGCAATGCTGGAGATACTCAAACGACTACCGGTAAGCATGATTGGGCGGTATTTTTGACCACCGATATGGCGTTGTCTCCGGCTGAAATGCTGGAGCTCTATTCTTTGCGCTGGGCAATAGAGGTTTATTTTAAAGAAGCGAAGCAGCACCTGGGCTTCCTGAAAGAGCAAAGCAATCACTATGCGGCCTACATCGCTTCCATCCACTTAACAGCCATCAGGTTTTGTTTGTTGGTGATCGCCAAACAGACACAAGGGGCAGCGAGTATCGCATTGATGCGACAGAAGCTGTGCAGCAACAGTACGGATATTAGCTTTGCCAGCAAACTGTGGCAGGTGTTTCGCGCAGTAATCACCGGCGCCTTGGATGAGTTGAGAGTCATCTTAGGTGATACAGCCACCTTGGTGATGGAAACCATTGATGCGCACATACACTGCTTATTTACGCAAGTCCTGCAACTTGACCCCAGAACGCTACGGCTTGAGGCTTTGTAAATCAATAGCATATGGCGACTACAAGGGTGAAAATGAACTCCGAAACTTTAGTTAGTAGTATAAGCTCGTTAATTTATTCCAGAGACTTCGTATTTGGAACATATGTAAGGTTACAAATTAGGTATGCACTTTAATTTTTAAAGATTTTTAACCATAAATGTGCCATTTTAATGACAAAATTATCTAAAGGATTATATGACCGCCTCATTCATGAAGATGAGTTAGCAGAATTAAATCGCCTAGTTCTTGAAGGCCGGGCAAACGTGCAAATCCCTACTTTCATTGAGAATAGGGAGTATTTATTAGCCGAACTAATGAATAGATTGCCTGAACTATTAGATGAAATTTCCTCCTCAAAAGATAACAATTTAGAAAAATCTCAAGCTGAACTCAAGTTAATTTCGGCCTTGCTGAAAAATGCCAGGCTTGAGTCAAAAGTCGAAATTGAAACTGATTTTATAGCAGATCCACCCCAAGTTTTACGCTCTATTCATGAACCTAACATGCCGGGAATTTTTCCTATTACTGGCTTGCGCACTCCTTGGCTATTTAGTTCTTCACGCAGCGAACCGTCTCTATTACATGAGCTTATTGCAGAGTTACAAGCAGTTGACACGGTTGATATTTTGGTCAGTTTTATTACATGGAGCGGCGTAAGAAAAATAATCGATGTGTTAAAGCAAGCCACTGCGATTGACGCTACCGGAAAATCTCGGACAAAATTTCGGATCTTAACAACCACTTATATTGGTGCAACAGATGCAAAAGCGGTAAATGCTTTAGCTGAGCTTCCCAATGTTGAGTTAAGAATTTCATTGGATGGAAGACGCACACGATTACACGCCAAGGCTTGGATTTTTAATCGAAATAGTGGTTTTGGTACAGCATTTATAGGTAGCGCCAATCTATCTCAGTCCGCGTTAATTAGCGGCATAGAATGGACAGTTAAATTAACACAAATCTCAAACGAGCCTATTTTCAAAAATGCTCAAGCACATTTCGAAACACTCTGGAATGATGGTGAGTTTCTGCACTATGATCCCAGTAACCAAGACCATCGTAATGCTTTAGTGAAGGCATTACATGAAGAATCCAGGCGCGCCATTAATCCAGAACCAATTGCGATTCGGACCTGGTTTGATTTAAGTCCCAAGCCATATCAACAAGAAATGCTTGACCGCTTAGCCGCTGAAAGAGCGCATCAACGTTATCGCAACTTGGTGGTCGCTGCTACAGGTACAGGTAAAACCGTTGTTGCTGCGTTTGATTATGCTCGTTTGACAAAAGAGCAAGGAGGTCAGCCACGATTATTATTTGTTGCGCATAGGATACAAATTTTAAAGCAGGCTATTAATACTTTCCGCCAAGTGCTGCGTGATTCAAATTTTGGTGAGTTATTAGACGGCAATAATCTAGCCAGCCAACATGATCATCTATTTGCAACCATCAATACAGTACATAACCGTGATTTGGTAGGTCAACATGGTGAAGACTTTTGGAATATGATTATTGTTGATGAGGCGCATCACTTACCTGCCAGTTCGTTTGATAGATTTATTTCATCGGTTAAGCCCGCTATCCTTTTGGGTTTAACCGCTACGCCAGAGCGGACAGACGGTAAAAGTTTAAATCAATACTTTGATACAAGACCGGATGGTTCACCGGCGGTGACATTAAGATTATGGGATGCTCTGGACCAAGAGTTACTTGCGCCTTTTGAGTATTATGCAACCCATGACAATATTGATTTAACTAACATTCAGTGGAAACAGATAAATGTTGATGCCCAACTCGATAATATAATTTCGGCCAGTGATATACGTGCTCGCTCTGCACTTCAAGCCATTGAAACTTACGTCAGTAGTTTAGAAAAGCTCAAAGCTATCGGTTTTTGCATCAGCGTGCGTCATGCTGAATTTATGGCTGAATACTTTAATTCTCATGGCTTACCTTCAAAATCGATTACTGGGCAACATAATCAAGCAGAACGCGATCATGCGATAAATGAACTTAAGCATGGCAGGCTAAAAGTCATTTTCACTTGTGATTTGTTCAATGAGGGTATCGATATACCTGATGTAAATACCTTGTTGCTGCTTCGCCCGACGCAAAGTCCTGTCGTATTCCAGCAGCAAATTGGCCGAGGTTTAAGGCTATCTCCAGGTAAAGGGAGTTGTTTAGTCTTAGATTTTATTGGCATATATTCTCAGGATTTCAGGTTTGATATGTTGTTAAGATCTTTAACCGGACAAAGTAGAACGGCAATAAAAGAATCTGTTGATAAAGGCTTCGGGTTATTGCCAACAGGCTGTCATATTCAATTTGATAGAGTGGCTAGAGAACGAGTGTTAGCGAGTCTTAAATTTGCTCTGAATTTAAACGTGAATCGACTCACAGCAGAATTAGTTGCTTGGGCGAATGCTAAAGACAAAACTCAAATTAAATTAAAGGATTTTCTGATTGAGAATGAAATCGAAATTTCAGATATTTATTCGGCAAAACATTATTGGAGTTAATTTAAACGACGGGCTCAGCTCCCAACCAATAGGAAAGGCCCAAGAGAAGACGCACTTTCTCGCAGAATAGAAAGTATTTTGTACGTTGATGATGTCGAGATGTTAAATTCTTGGCATCAAGCTTTACTGCATAAGAAAATTGACTTAACCAGAACCCAAGTCCTTGCGCATAAATTTTTAGTGAGTCCGTCTGAATTGATCAATCCAGCTCAATTCATCTCTTTAATGGATCAACATCCTGCTATCAGGGAAGAATTGATTGAAGTAATTGAATGGCGCGTAGAACAAACAGTCCTGCCATATTTACCGCTTCAAGGCATACCATCCACATGGTTGCTTTCTCTTCATAATCGGTACTCAAGGTCCGATATAATTACAGCAATCGGTTATGCAAATGCAACTAAACGACCTGCATTTAGAGAAGGATGTTTACCAATCCTGGAATGCAAAATAGAACTCATGTTTGTGACTTTGGACAAAAGTGAAGGTTTTGCAGAGCGAGTCCAATATCATGACTATGCTATAAGCCCTAAATTGTTTCACTGGCAATCTCAAAATGCCGCTAGCGCAACTAATAAAACAGGTCGTCGCTATATAGATAGTGTTGCC
>JBAQEN010000430.1:0-3810 GCA_049286765.1 Methylococcaceae bacterium | reverse complement strand
TGGGCAACCGGACATATGGTGCCGGTAGAGCAGTCGCCAACCGCCTAACCGGAAGCGGCGACAGCACAGGCGGCAAAATAGCACGGAAAAATGTTTTTTAAATTGGTGAACTGTTGGCCGTCCGTCCGTGCCTGTGCGCGAATTTGAAACCTGACGCTGCAAGACTGATGAAATGAACAAGCAAGGTATGACCGACAAGCAAATTATCAGCATAAGAAAAGCTCATGGAATCAGGATTAGAGAGAGAAAATAACCAACGGGAGTTCAGAGCAATCCTTGCAAAACATGGTATCACACAAGCACAAGCCGCAGCCTTGATTATAAAGGAAACATCCAGAAACATAAAAATCCGGACGTTGAGAACATGGTTAGCAAACCCGGATGCAAAATCAGCAAAGCCCTGTCCAATATGGGCAATTGTGGCACTAAAAAAAGCGCTCGATAACCCACCATCAACCACCCAAAAGCAGATCGAATTAAAGTAAACATTAATCTTGACATAGGTACTAAGTACCTATAGTATCAACCTTAACTAATAACCACATCCAGCCTGCCTGAACAGAAAGATTATGACACTCAAAAAACTACGTCTAGCTTGCCTTACTTTGTGGCTACTGTCTGCGTGCAGTGCCACCAAACCGATGCCCCGCTGCACCGATGGTTTTATGCCGATTAACCCCGATACGGTGGCAAAACCATGAAACGCGACCAAGAGCTTGAAACCTACTTAAAAGAAGCCTCCAGTTGGGAGGCAGACAAACTACGGGATGCCCTTAAAACAGGCGATCGCTGGTTCAAGGCGTTTTGGCTGGTGGCTTTTCTTCTCGGCTGTGCAATAGGGGCGATTGTAGGACTAACGCCTTTAAAAACAACCGAACCGTATGTTATCCGTATAGATAATTCATCAGGGATTGTTGATGTTGTCCCGGTCTATAAAGGCGAGGCCGAAGCCTCGGAGTTAGCAACCCGGCATTTGCTCACGCACTACCAGACCGCGCGGGAACGGTTTTATTATGCGACCGCCGAAACCGACTATGAAACCGTCGGCGCATTTAATAACGCCAAACTCAATGAAGAATGGGCGCAATACTGGCAGGAAGCTAACCCCGAATCCCCGTTAGTGCTGTACAAAGATGGCACCACGATCACCGTGCATATCAAGGGCATCACATTTCTGGAGCCAGAAAGCGGTGCTAGGGACACCGCACAAATCCGCTTCACCACTGAAAAACGTCCGGGGGGCAATGCGGCACCACAAGTGACGCATTGGCTATCAACGATCAAATACGGTTACGGTGAACCCTCAAAGAACGACAAAATACGCGGCCTGAATCCGATGGGTTTAAAAATAATAACCTACCACAAAGAGCCGGAAGTTATTGCCGAACAGCCGGTAGTCCACCCGCAAGGAGTTCAAAAATGATAGTCATAGCCAGAATGTTTGCTGTATTTTTACTATCAGGGGTAACGATCTGCAACGCTGAAACCATACCAATGCAGGGGAGTATAGACGCTAGAGTGCGTGAGGTTATTTTTGACAAGGACGATGTTATCAGTCTGATTGGCTATGAGGGCTACCAAACGCACCTAAGACTCGCGGATGACGAGGAGTTTATAGGGGTTGGCGCTGGTGACACCGGAGGGCTTGATATTACCGCCGAAGGTAACGATACCTGGATTAAACCAAAAGCTGTAATGGTACGCACGAACTTCGACTTAAAAACGAATAAGCGGGTTTACCATTTTGATTACCAGTCCAGAAAAAGCCTCCCCAAAAACCGGAATACAATGATCTATTCGATAACCTTCCGATACCCGGAGGATGAAGCAAAACAGCGGGCAGCGCTGACTGCTCAAGAACAGCTCAAGCGTAAACTCAACGCCAAGCGTTATGCGGCAAAAAACCGAAATTATTGGTATTGCGGAAGCCCTGCGATGAAACCTGTTGAAGCTTATGACGACGGTATGCAGACGCACATCAAGTTTAGCGCCTATGCCGAATTCCCGGCGATCTTTGTTGAAAACGACGATCAAACTGAGGCGTTAATCAATTTCCATATCGACCCGGAAACCGGGGAGGTGGTTGTTCACCGTATAGGTCGCCGCTTCGTGCTGCGACGCGGTGATCTGGTGGGCTGCATTGAAAACAGGCAGTTTACAGGCGGCGGCAAACGCACAACAACCGGCACAGTCAATCAAGATGTTATCAGGGAAACCAAACAAACCGAAGAGGCCAACTAATGACACCAATATACCAGGCAATACTTGTCGATATTTCCGCGTCAGACTGGGTTAAGGACACGCTACGTTCGGCACTTGAGCGCGACCCAGTGGATGCGTTAAATGATGCGGAAATATTAGCAACAGCACTAAGAGAAAACCTTAATGATACGCAGCGCCGTGTCAATGAGTTTATGAACAAGTATGTGGAGCAGATTGATGAATAACCACACCGACCCTCAAAATGATGAGGAAGTTGCAGGAGAACGCAGAATATCCAGTGTCACTAAAGGACAATCTCTTCAATCAAAAATGAATAACTTTTTGGGGATTGCCGTTATTACCTTGCTAGGCGGCGGTTTCTTGTTCTGGTACTACAGCAACGTAGTTAGCAAACAGCAGCAGATTCAGGAAGCCAAAAAGAAACAGCAAGAGCAACAAATGCAGGGCGACACAAACTTACCCAAACTCGGCGCTGTGCCTTTTCCAAGTATTCCGCAACAACCGTCACAAAAACCGTCAGAACCTGTCAATGTTGGCGACATATTCGGGCCACCCCCTGCCCTTCCCGACACAACTGCAACAACAACCATTAATAACACCAGCAACAACGCCGCCCCACCGCCCAAAACGCCTGAGCAACTGGCAGAGGAACGACGGCTAAACAGCCCTGTATTTGCTAAGTCCGGCACCAACGCCACAGCGACTGCTACACCACAAAACTCTGGCCTAACAACGGGAAGCGATACCCAAACAGGCGGCAATACTGCGCTGGGGGACGCCCTTAAACCGACTAAAACAGTCGCCGTCCGCGCACAAAAGCTACCGACAATGACCTATCTGATCCCAAAAGGGGCAAAAGGGGATTGCACACTGGAAACCGCTATCGACTCACAACTGCCTGGCTTGGTAACGTGTGTGTTGGCGTTTGATATTTACGGGGCAAATGGCAAGGTAGTCATGCTGGAGCGCGGCACGACACTCACCGGAGAAACCCGGTCGCAAGTACAACAAGGCCAAAACCGCTTATTTGTGCTTTGGGCAGAAGCACGAACTCCAACGGGTGTTACCGCTCAACTCGACTCACCAGCAACCGACGCTTTGGGCAGATCGGGAGTGACGGGTGAAGTAGATACACATTTCTGGGATAGATTTGGTGCGGCTATTCTGATTTCTGTAGTTAATGGAGCCACGCAAGCTGGAGCCAGTTACGCGAGTGGAGCAGGAACCAACGGCGGCACTAGCATCAACTATAACCCGCAGGGAGCCAACAGCGTGATGACTGAGGTATTACGGAATACGATCAACATCCCGCCCACAATTCGGGTGGCACAAGGGGAAAGGGTACAAATTCTGTTTGCCCGTGATGTAGATTTTCGCCCCGTGTATGCCCTTAATGATAGGTATCAGGTTATCCAATGAAATCAGAAACCTCAACCGAAAATAATGTAGAAAGCATCAGCTCACTGCACTTCTTCCTGGCTCCACTCAGGTATATTCTGGATGATGAGCAAGTAACTGAAGTATGTATTAACAAACCGCATGAAGCTTTCATACAACGCTATAGTGGCTGGACACGCGAAAAACTAC
>JBAQEN010000429.1:0-2879 GCA_049286765.1 Methylococcaceae bacterium | reverse complement strand
ATAATATGTTGACTTGCCTTTTCAATATTTTTATGAATCTGATCGATGTCTTGCTGCGTCAACTCCACATGTTCGGATGCCACACTCAGCTGTTTACGAGCCAATTGCAATTTTGCCCGGGTTTCCTGTAATTCTTCCTGAACCGTTTGTTTTTCAATTTGAAACCCCATCGCACGCGCCAAATCAACCTGATTTTGCAGCGCCAACAGATCACGCTCCCTACTCAGAAGGGCTTGGCGAGGTGAATTTTTAGCTTTCTCTACAGCCTCATCAGCCTGTCTTAGCTTTACTGTGGAACCCTCGGCAGTGCTTACTATCTGCGCCTCCGTTTCATCAAGAGCGATGATCCAGGACTCAAGTTCATCCACACGACGGCTGAGTGAAGTAACAGATTCTTTCAGCTCATCTGCCTTGAGAAATGGATGGAGTAGCGGCTCACTAAATCCGGACCAGTTTGCGGCCAGATTTTCCAAACCAATCAGGCGCTGCTGACGCATCTGCAAACTCTCCAGGCGAGCAAGCTGTCCCTGATAAAGAAACACAAGCTGCCTAAGATGCAGTCGCCGAGCAAAGATCCCCTCATCTCCAGACAACCCAATAGCAAGTGATTCAACTGCTGCCTCATAGGGCATAAGAGCAAGTTCCACATTGGTTGCGGCAAGTTTTTTCCTGATTTCCTCAATAAGCACCGCCTGATTGAGCTGGGATTGACCCGAGCCAGACTTGCTAGAGGATTTATTCATTACCTTATTGATAAGCGAAGATGCAGGTGCAGCCGGGGCTAGCAACAGCAGCATCAGCAGGCTTACGAGAACCCGGATTGCATGAAAATTTATCAACCCATACCCAGGAAGACTGCGAATGATGCGGTAATGTTTTAGTGTATGAAGCATTTTAGCGACCAAAGTAAAGCTGCTGTATCCGGGCTGGTCCGAACGCACCGATAAGCTCTTTGGTTGCACCGAGAGTAACCAGCAAGATCACTAGCCAGAGCTGTATAGCCCAGAATCGTAGTTCTGGAATCGCGGCCAAAAAATTTTCTTGGGCAACAAGGATACTCTTGTATTCGAACAAAGAATCAAGAGAAAGCTTCCCCAAGCGAAACAATAGAGCCGTGATAGCGTAAAGACCTGTTTTCCAGAAGGTGTTGTAAATCAGTGGCCGCCCCCAAAACAAGACGACAATGAGGAAAAGATCAGCCACCAAAATCACCTTGCCTACAATAAAAGCTCCCACAAAAACGCGGCTGAAACTGGCATATCTGATACCGGAATCCCTCAGCATCAGTTTCTCGACTAAATTGATCAGACCGAAGGACCAAAAAATACAATACTGCTGGAAAAATCTCGATCAATTCTATTTTTTAACCAGTGGATTGAAGCTGACATAGGCAAGTTACACCATGATAAATATAACAATTTTTTTGCAATCGTTTAACGCACGCTTTCCAAAAGCCCGTTAACTGTTTTCAACATTTGGGATGATCTTAAAATTTCCGTATGCGATTTCCGGTAGCCGTAAAGACGGGTAGCCTCCTCTTGTGCTTCGGGCCGCAGTTCGCTGACCAGACTGACAGTGCCGTCGCCAGCCTCATTATCGATAAAAGTAAATAGCAGATGGTATGCAATTTCTTTCGACAGGATGCGTCGCGATGCTTGAGGCTTATCCGACGTATAAAAAAGGTTCGTCAAATAAAGGCTTCCAGGCGCCATGTCTATCCAGGAATAGACTGGATTGGGAAGGTGTTCAACGCCTGATTTTGCCGACGCATGTCCGTCCCAAGGTGTTGCTATGGAGATGAACAGGGGGATCGATTTATTACGCAAACTCTCAAGGTTTTTAAAAATAAAATTTCTCGCGACCAAACCACCCATGCTATGCGCGATAACCACCAGTTTTTTAAACTTATATTGATCTTGGAGTTGTTGCACCATCTGGTCTAAGCGTTTGGCGACATTCTCCAGATGTCCCCCGGAGGGATAATAAAACAGCCACGGTTGAAAATGCGCCCGATCCATATGCTCCGTTAAATAATCAAAATTACGCGGGGTACCGTTTATACCATGCACGAACAACACAGGTATTTTTTCGTCTGAGTAAGATTCGAGGAAATAAAGGCCCGCATTCCCGTCAATCAAGAAATCCAATGGACGCCACATGCCTTGTTTCGCAATTTCATCCGAAAAGCGCGGCTCGGCCAACTGGACGATTTCGCCGGTTTTGGTGACTTGCCCTAACGAAATATCGAGTTGCTGCCTCGAACTGCGAATTTGCGCTTTCGCGATATCGACCGGGCCTTTGGCATTGAAACGGTCTTGTTCATGAATCAGAAGATCAATGCCGGTTTTGACTTCACCCGGTGCGCATTGCAAGAGACTTTGGGGAACGGCGGGAATCGCCGGCTCATCTGGCTGAAAAACCAGGTCATCGTTAATATCTTCGAATGCCGTTACAAGATAACTGCCCGGACTGGTGGTGAAATACCATTTTCCGGGACGATCATTGACAAAATGATCGAACAGACTCCAATTTGCGCGATTTTGGAATTCACCTCCTTTAAATTTCAGCAACACCACGATAATTTTTTTCCCGCTGTCCTTCTCGGGTTTGATCGATCCATACAGTTGGCAGTAGCCAGCAATTTTCTGTTGCTGCTCTTTAACGGCGAATAAATCGCAGCCGGATAGAAAACAGACAGTTAATGTAAAAACCAAAGTTAAGCTGCATAGTTTGCACATGTTGCCTCTTGCTCCTAAATGACGGTGAAAATTAAATCCGCTCCAGTGCAATGTACGCCATCATTCGTAACATTTGATGTATTGGGTTGAAGCAGCCCTTCGACGAAGTTCAGGACAGACATCAACCCAACGCTGCTGGCC
>JBAQEN010000428.1:0-1738 GCA_049286765.1 Methylococcaceae bacterium | reverse complement strand
AGGAAAAGGGGAGGTAAAGGGCGAAAAAGCACCGGAGACTCCCGGTTTAGGACCCCAAAGCTTTGCAGTGGACGGTAAGGGCAATATCTACATATGTGATACATGGAATTACAGGATTCAAGTATTTTCTTCCTCTGGAGCTTATCTGTACACACTTCCTTTACGAGAAGATATCTTTGCGGACGATATTCTTGTAGACGAACAGGGCTATATTTACATCCTTGATGGGGGTCTTAGGCTTTATCAATTGGATAAAAACGGAAAAGTCATAACTTCAAGTGATGTGGACAGCTCTCTGCGTATTGTGCTTCCAATGCATTACGCAAATAATACAATCTATTCCATTTATTGCACCGCTGACCACTGTAGCTATTTTGTTATCGGCAGGATTTTATTAAATCACCTGCTCGTCGGCCCATCAGATGAAGAACGTAGCCAACTGAATCGTGAACAGGATCAGGGAACTCTGACATTGAGCGGCAGGAAATATGAAGGAAGGCGATTCGTTAAGGGATATAACACACAACTCGACATCATAGAGAAGGACGGGCTGACCTCCAAGATGCTTTCCCTGCCGATCGAAGAAGGCGTATTACCTGGCGACCTTGATATAGAAGATTCAAAGGGCAATTTATATTTCGCGAGGGCCTATGAGAAAGACAAATACCAATTATGGAATATAGACAAATTCGATGCGGAAGCAAATTATATCGGCACAGCCAAAATTCCTGGTGGACAACGTCTATTCCCTGCTTCAAAAGAATTCGGATTAAGTAAAAACGGAAATATATATAACTTTATTCCTGGGGAAAAGAATTTAACGATTCACATTTTTTTGAATGAACAGAACTAGGGGGAGGGGATGTGAAGACGAGAATTTTTTTTCTTATTATAGGACAGGCAATTGTCCTTTCGCTTTTTAGTCAAGCGCTGTTTGCGTGGTCCGGCGACACATGGGGCTCCATAAGCAGGGAATCTATTATGAGAAATGCGACCGAGATGGTCCATTTTTCGTGGACGCCAAATAAAACTATTTCTAATTGGGAAGTCGGCTCAAAACGGCAATCCTTTTTTGCAGGGACGCTTTATAGAGGCGAGGCATATACACAGGGCTCGCAGCAAAGCTATTCCGAGTTTTATGGTTCTGTGAGCTCGACTGCTGGCGGCAATACATCTTACGGAAATGACTGTTCCGGTTTTGTGAGCATGAACTGGCGACTGCCTTCAAGATATACCACTACTACTTTTGAATCTGATGCTACTACTGGCGGCGGCTATGTAACAAAGCTTGGAAATATTGGAAGCGGTCAAGCCATTGCGCAGGCCTTATTGCCTGGGGATGCTTTCGTAAGCTCCGGCAGTCACATAGTGCTATTTGAACAGTTACATTATACAGGGGCAGTTAATGATGGGATTTATGCACTGGAACAAACGCCACATGTAGCAAGACGTTGGGTTTGGTCTTGGTCAGATTTATCCAACTACCGTCCTATCCGCCGCAACAAAATCGACGAGGGGAATTATACTTTCGTGACAAAATGGGGTGGGCCAGGCACTCTTAATGGACTGTTTAATTGGCCTAACGGTATTGCAGTTGATTCATCAGGTAATGTTTATGTCACTGATTCTGGAAATAATCGCATCCAGAAGTTCAATAGCAAGGGTGGTTTTATAACCAAATGGGCTACTCCGGTTCCTCCCGTAGGTATAGCAGCCGATTTATCAGGAAATCTATATG
>JBAQEN010000427.1:0-8564 GCA_049286765.1 Methylococcaceae bacterium | reverse complement strand
ATGGTAACCTCTGTTAATTAAGGGCAACCCGTCTGCAACCTGAAGCCGGTTTGCAGCCGGGTAACACCGAACATTAGCCAGCGACAGCCAGAATCACTGCGCCAGCCTTGAAAATAGCGGTGACGGACTGGCCTTTCTGTAAACCCAGGGTTACGACGCTGTCATTGGTAACAGTGGCGGCAACCTGCTCGCCGCCTTTCAATTCGATATCGACTTCGGTGTTGACCGCGCCTGGTTTAACTTGGGTCACCGTGCCTTTGAGCTGGTTGCGCGCCGAAACCCGGTAGCCGCCAAAATCGGTGACGATGATAATTTGCGGGGCCTTGACCAGGGCAATGACTTCCTGGCCGGTCTTGATTGCCAGCGTTTCGGCGGATTCCTTGGTAATTGACGCGACGATGGTTTCTCCTCCCTTCAAGCCGACATGAACTTCGGCATTCACCGCGCCGATAAGCACTTCACTGACGATTCCGGTAAACTGATTGCGTGCACTTGTTTTCAAGTTAAATTCCTCATTTGGTTGGATTGAGGCTAAATAGTGCCTCGTTATTTGAATAAGACAACATCGTTAATTTTGCAACGATCAGACTGATTACCCCTCTAAAAAAGTGAGAAGTTTGTTTTTCAAAATAAGGGATGGCCTATAATCGCAATTTTCAAACTTGCATCGCCACCTGAATGGCTCATGGAAAAATAAACCTATTTTCAGCATTGATAATATAACGCAGCCTTAGTATATTTCGCTATGTATAAAAGTAAATAACGTAAATTGGAAACAGTCGGTTTCTTATAAAGAAATAAGCTTGAGCACAAGAGGGTTTTAGCACTTTTGATTCGTCACAACTTGATAATAACATGCCAAAAAAATCGAATGACAGCATAACCACAAACTGGGTCGAGGGCGAATTGCGCCTGGCCGGTACACTGGATAGCCGTATGATCGGCTTGCTGAGAGCCATAGATCAAAGCGGCTCCATCAATCAGGCCGCCAGGCGAACAGGTTTAAGCTATAAAGGCGCTTGGCAGATGATCGAACGCGCCAACAATCTTGCCCCTAAGTCGTTGATTACCACCGCCACCGGCGGCAGCAAGGGTGGCGGTACCTGTCTTACCAGCGCAGGCCAATCGCTGCTGCAGTTGTTTACCCGGTTGGAGCAGCAGCACCGGCAGTTTTTGCAAGAACTCAATCAGAGTTTGGCAGACGATCCCGATGTTCGGATGCTTCTTAAACGGCTGGTGATCAAAACCACTGCAACCAATCAACTGTTTGGTACAATTGCCGCTATTCAAACAAGTGCCGTCAATGCCGAAGTATCAGTCGAATTGAAGGGTGGCGAAAAGATTGTGGCTTCGCTTGCTTTGATGGAATTCAAGCGTCTTGAACTCAGCATCGGCAGCGATGTCGTGCTGCTGATCAATGACCCGGAGATTTTTATAATCACTGATCCGGGCAGCTACCCTTTGTCAGCGCGTAACCGCCTGCAGGGCACTGTGATTCGGGTCCAATATGATGGCGTCGATGCAGAGGCCGTGATCCAATTGTCCGGTGGCGAGAGTATTGTAGCCACGATAACACAGGCCAGCGCCTTAGCTCTGGGGTTAACCCCGGGCATGTCTGTCCATGCTGTTTTTAAAAGCAATGCCGTGATACTTGGCGCGCTATCTGATGTCATTTCTTAGTTTTACCGGTTTTACATTCAATCGCAATCTAGCCGGTAAACGCTAATTTTAGTAGCACACTCATTACAAATTTTAGCGAACAGACAACCTTGTCCATCTTAAAGTACCCTTTCTGTTATCATAAGCGATTGAATGATAGCAATTCGCTGCCATTCGTATTGATACAAAGAGTCCTTGTGAATACTGCCGAATTTTCATCTTTACCGTTAAAACCCGCCCTGCTCGAAAACATTGAATCCCTGGGTTATACCCATTTAACACCTATCCAGGCCGAAAGTCTGCCGCATATTCTGGAGGGCAGAGATGTAATTGCGCAGGCTAAAACAGGCAGCGGAAAAACGGCTGCATTTGGCATTGGTTTGTTATCCCGATTGGACTTGGGCAGTTTTAGAGTTCAGGCGTTGGTTGTCTGTCCGACCCGGGAGCTTGCTGATCAGGTATGCAAGGAGATTCGCCGGCTGGCGTGTTTTACGCAAAACATCAAGGTGCTGTCCTTGTGTGGCGGCGTGCCGTTTGGACCGCAGGTGGGTTCCTTGGAACATGGCGTGCATATTGTTGTCGGTACACCGGGGCGTTTGCAGGAGCATCTCTCTAAACGCAGTTTGCGTTTGAGTAACCTGAAAGTGCTGGTGCTGGATGAAGCAGACCGGATGCTGGATATGGGCTTTGAAGAGATTATTGCGGATGTGATTTCCTACGCGCCGACGCACCGGCAAACCTTGCTGTTTTCAGCGACTTATGCCGATCCTATCCGGGAAATCAGTCAGAAGTTTCAATATAAGCCGGTTTCAGTAAGCATTGACAGCAGTCATCATGACAGCGTCATTGAACAGCGTTTTTATCAAATTGAAAAGGCTCAAAGAGCTAACGCGCTGGGCTATCTGTTAGCCTATCACCGGCCTGAATCAACGGTGGTATTTTGTAATACCAAACGGGATTGTCAGGATATAGCGAGTGCTCTGGAAAACAGCGGTTTTTCTGTGCAGGCGTTGCATGGCGATCTGGAACAAAAGCATCGCGATCAAGTGTTAGTGCGGTTCGCCAATAAAAGCTGTTCAATACTGGTGGCCACCGATGTGGCTGCGCGTGGCCTGGATATTAAAGAACTGCAAGCGGTGATTAATTATGAGCTGCCCTGGGATCCTGAAATCTATGTACACCGGATCGGGCGTACCGGACGAGCAGGAAAAAAGGGTTTGGCGCTCAGTTTATGCACACAACAGGAATTAAACAGGGTTAAAGCCATTGAAGAGTATCAGGCAACTACTGCCAAGTGGGACGAAGTCGCGCCTTTTCAGATGAGACATGAACTTAGGTTTCAGCCGCCGATGGTGACACTGTGGATAGATGGAGGGCGCAAGAATAAGGTGCGTCCGGGTGATATTTTGGGCGCATTAACCGGTAATGCAGGGATTGCCGGCAGTGAAGTAGGGAGGATCGATATTTTTGATGCGCATGCTTATGTCGCAATCAAGCAAGCCAGTGTTGACAAGGCGCTCACCTGTTTAAGAAACGGCAAAATAAAGGGCCGCAATTTTATGGTTCGTAAATCCCAATGGGGGTGAGTAATTTTAGTTGCTTCATTTGTCGAGCCGTAGCGTAGGTATCGCTTACCCTAACGGGTTTCAGAGTGATATTTTGAAAATGTTACGCGATACATACACTACTTGACTAACGCCAAATCGATGAAGGAACCTGTCTCGGGATAGATTTTATATTTAAAGCCTAGCGCTTCTTCCCAATCATGTAGTATTGATAAGGAAACACCGCTAGCAAGCTCAGCAGCGCTAAGGCCTGGGTTTAATTCATCAGCCGGTTCCTCGGTTAAAATTTTAGCAGGAATTAAATCACAGCCAGCCTTGTGTGCAGCAATTGTCCGCTTGTGTCCATCCCATATATAAATAAATCCGTTACAGACAAAAACATCGATAGCCTGATGTTCCTGAATGCCATTATCTGTGAGTTCATAGCCTGTGCCGGTACCCGCTTTTATAGGTTGCGTAGGTAATAATTTTTTTGGGGCTATCCACAGAGACGAGTACGGACAATGGCTTAACCATTTATCAAAACAGTCCTTGATTCTGCCCGCAATCACTTCGGGTGAGGTAAAGGAAGTATCGATTATCAAGTCATAATTGCCATATTTTCTAAAATTCACATTATATAACTTGTGAAATCGCTGGTCTTCGATCGCCTGGCGTTTCAGATTATTTTCAAGCGTCGCTCCCAGCGAGGGGTTGTTCTCATCACTTCGCGATGCGTTAAATACGCGTTCAGCGCCTACTACAGGATCAACCGATAAAAACACTTTAAACGCTGCCGGAATAAAGTGCCAGGCCAGTCTGGAGTCGAGGATCAAGTGATCTTGTGTTTTGCCTGTTTCAACCACATAAGAATCAATTTCATCATCGATGCTCCGGTCCGTTTGTGATATTTTATTCAGCTCCAGCGTTGTTAAGCCGCGTCTTTTGGCGATGGCACGCTGTATGGCTCCAGTGCCAATTACCTCAAAGCCTGTTAGCTGTTTCAGCGCTTCCGCCACTGATGATTTACCACTGCCGATATCGCCTGACATCACAATAATATTTTTCATATCGATTAAACCTTTCGAGTACCGCCATCTGGGAGCGATCGTAAAAAATATGATATGGTAGCATTAATCATCGTTTTAACGCCGCACTTGTGTGCGATTCAGTTTGGCACCAAGTTCTGCATGAACAGGCTTCGCATATAGTTTATAATTGATTTCTTTTAAAAATTTTCATTGCCCAGAGTTCACTGATAGCTTTTGGTATCGACTGGCAGTCATTGGTTAAAAACACCCCATGCAAGAAATAAATCCGATTAAAAATAAAATAGCCGACCTGAAAAGCCGTGGAGACGCGCTGAGGAGGTATCTTTGACTTTGATGTCAAGAGTGAACGCCTGGTCGAAGTGTTAAGAGAACTGGAAAACCCGAAAATCTGGGATAATCCCGAACAGGCGCAAGCGTTGGGTAAAGAACGTGGGCAACTGGAAGTCATTGTTAATACGATTAATGAACTCGAACGCGGTCTGGACGATGCCGAAGAACTGCTGCTTATGGCGGTTGACGAAGACGATGAAGAAACCGTTGATACCGTTGTTGCTGATTTAGAGCATTTTGAAAAAAGAGTGGCCAGCCTTGAATTCCGGCGCATGTTTTCAGGTGAAATGGATGCCAATAATGCCTTTCTGGATATACAGTCCGGTTCCGGCGGCACCGAAGCTCAGGATTGGGCATCAATGATTGAGCGGATGTTTTTACGCTGGGGCGAGCGCAAAGGCTTTAAAACCGAACTGATAGAAGAATCACAGGGCGATGTGGCCGGCATCAAAAGCGCCACGATTAAATTTGAAGGCGAATATGCCTTTGGCTGGCTGCGTACTGAAACCGGCGTACACCGGCTGGTCAGGAAATCACCGTTCGATTCCGGCAATCGCCGTCATACTTCGTTTGCATCGGTGTTTGTATCGCCGGAAATTGATGATGATATTGATATAGACATCAACCCAGCCGATATACGTGTCGATGTTTATCGCGCCAGTGGCGCCGGCGGTCAGCATATTAACAAAACCGAATCGGCCGTGCGCATGACGCATAATCCGACCGGTATTGTCGTGCAATGCCAAAGCGACCGCTCGCAGCATAAAAACCGCGATACCGCGATGAAACAATTGAAAGCTAAATTATACGAGCTGGAAATACGCAAGCGCAGTGAAACAGCTCAGGCATTGGAAGATTCCAAATCGGATATAGGCTGGGGCAGCCAGATTCGTTCTTATGTGTTGGATCAATCACGCATCAAGGATTTGCGCACCGGTGTGGAAACAGGCAATACCCAGGCGGTTCTGGATGGTGATCTGGATCAATTTATTGAGGCGAGTTTGAAGAGTGGTTTGTAAATGCAATAGATTTATAAAGTGAAGGTCTGCTTTCTTTAACATCAGTCCAGAGCAATACACCTTAATATATTAACAAGATTCGTGCCGGCTGGAATGGCAAGCCGATAATTGATCGGGAAGAAGCGAACTCAATGATGAGTTCATCAACCTATAAAAACTCTATTTAAAATAATACCATGTCCGAAATCCAACAAGACGAACAAGAACAAATCAAGCAACGCCGCAGCAAATTAAATGAGTTGCGGGAAAATGGCGGTATTGCTTTTCCTACTGATTTTCGCCGCAATGTAGTGGCCGGTGAACTGCTTGCCGAATTCGGCGAAAAGTCCAAGGAAGAACTGGAGGCTGAGCCGCTGCGCGTAAAACTGGCTGGCCGGATCATGACGCGGCGCGTGATGGGCAAAGCCAGTTTCTGCCATATTCAGGATATGTCGGGCAAAATCCAGCTTTATGTGACCCGCGATGCTCTGGCTGAAGGCGTCTACAATGACCAGTTCAAAAAGTGGGATATTGGCGATATTATCGGCGCGGAAGGCGTGTTGTTTAAAACCCAGACCGGTGAACTGAGCATTAAGGTTGACGATATACGCCTGCTGACCAAAGCCTTGCGTCCTCTGCCTGAAAAGTTCCACGGCATTGCCGATCAGGAAATCAAATACAGGCAGCGTTATCTGGATTTGATTATGAGCGAGCAATCGCGCAATACGTTTTTGATACGATCTAAGATAGTTGCTTATATTCGCCAGTTCCTGGTTGACCGCCGATTTCTGGAAGTTGAAACACCAATGATGCAGGTAATTCCAGGGGGAGCAACGGCGCGTCCTTTTACTACCCGCCATAATGCGCTGGATATGGATATGTTTCTGCGCATTGCCCCTGAGCTGTATTTGAAGCGGCTGGTCGTCGGCGGTTTTGAGCGGGTATTTGAAATCAACCGCAACTTTCGGAATGAAGGATTATCGACGCGTCATAACCCTGAATTTACGATGCTGGAGTTTTATCAGGCTTATGCAGAATATCACGATTTAATGGATTTAACCGAATCCATGCTGCGCGGTATTGCCGAAGAAGTAGTGGGGCAAACGTTGGTCACTTATCAGGGCGAAGAATACGATTTTGGCAAGCCGTTTGACAGGATGACCGTCGTTGAGTCGATTCTGCACTTTAATCCTGATCTGAGTGCCAGTGATCTTGAAACCCGTGAGGCGGCCGTTAAAGTTGCTGAAAGTCTGCGTATTCCTGTAAAAGAGGGTTACGGGCTTGGCAAAATTCAAATCGAGATTTTTGAAAAAACCGTTGAAAACCGCTTGATGAATCCTACGTTCATTACCGCTTATCCGGTTGAAGTATCACCGCTGGCTCGGCGTAATGATGATGACCCGCATGTGACGGATCGCTTTGAGTTCTTTGTTGGCGGCCGTGAAATTGCCAATGGCTTTACCGAACTGAATGATGCCGAAGATCAGGCGGCGCGCTTCCAAAAGCAGGTGGAAGAAAAAGAAGCGGGTGATGATGAGGCCATGCACTTTGATGCGGATTATATCACTGCATTGGAACACGGAATGCCGCCTACAGCCGGGGAAGGTATAGGTATCGACCGTTTGGTGATGTTATTTACCGATGCGCCGTCAATTCGTGATGTCTTGTTATTTCCGCACATGAGACCAAAGGGTTAAGTATACTTGGTTGGCGCGGTCAGCTGTTGACTCCGGTAAAGATGGTTTTAGCCGCTCATCGTGGTTAAAACCAGGCAGCCTTAATCCGAAAGTGCCCTCAGTAATCACGCGCTTGGACCTAACCGCACACACGTTTAACCGGAAAATGACAGCTAAAACAACTGCCTTTGCCTAACTCGCTGGTGATATTCAAGTAAGCATCGTGGCGCATTAACACATGCTTGACGATAGCTAAACCTAGCCCGGTGCCGTTCACTTTTTTGAGACGTTTGGTTTCTACCCGGTAAAAACGTTCTGTGACTCTGGGAATATCCGCTTTTGCAATGCCTTCGCCTTGATCTTCAATAGCCAAAACTATGAACTCATTAGTTTGATACCAGCGCGCTTTTACCAGCGAATCTTCCGGCGAATATTTGAGCGCATTACCTAATAAATTAGTGAATGCGCTACGTAATTCCTGTTCATCACCAACAATGTGCGCCGCTGTATCCAGTGTTAATTCAATGCGTCTGGAAGTATTCTCCAGAGTATCGCCTTCTTTACAAATCTGCGTAAGTAAAGCGGGCACATCAACACATAGTGATTTTTTTTGTTGTGTTTCCAGTCGTGTCAGCAATAACAAATCATCCACAAGATGCTGCATACGTTCGGTTTGTCCCTGCATTTGCTGGAACGAACTGGTTAATAACGGCGATTGTCCATTATCCATATCTTGTAAGGTTTCCAGATAACCTTTTAAAACTGTTAAAGGTGTTCTGAGTTCATGGGATACATTTGCTACAAAATCCTTACGCATACGTTCCATTTTTTTAAGTTGTGTGACATCTTGAGCCAATAACAGGCGCAGACCTGCGCCATAGGGTACAACTCGTACCTCCAGTGTTATCCGGTTATCGACAGGCGACGGTAAAATCACTGCTTCTTTGTAGTTCCCGGATTTGAGATATTGGATAAACTCGGGAAAACGAATAAGATTGGGTATTCGCTGACCTTTATCCGATGACTGCAACCCTAAAACATCTCTTGCGGCTTTGTTCGCCCACTCAATCTCAGCATGATTACCCAATACAACCGCTGCATCAGGCAAAGCTTCCGTAGACTGGCGAAACTGGTCGATAATTTTACCCAGTTGTTTTTTGCGGCGTTTTTCATTCTTTTTAATGCGGTAAACATGGTAATAAATTTCTTCCCAAATACCGGTCGTTTTAGGGTATTTTCCTCGTCCACCCATACTTATCCATTTTTCAAAGCGCCTGATCTGATAAATTTGACGTAATAAAATAC